>DGBM01000251.1 GCA_002384765.1 Demequinaceae bacterium UBA4004 | reverse complement strand
ATGGCGAAGGTGTCCGGCCGGCCGACTACGTCCAGGTCGTGGATCTTGCCGCGTTGCTCCCGCAGACGTAGACCCTCAGCCAGGAATAGGAAGTCGAGCTTCCCGCGTTCGGCGGCCTGCGCCATGTGCTTGAACGATGCGAAGTCGATCTGGCTGCCCGAGTCGGGATCCTGCCAAACGGTGGTGTTATTGACGCCGGGGAAGTGGGCACCGAGGATNNGCCTTTTCTCTAAGCGATTGCGGCGTAGCGGTTCACCGCGGCGGGCAGCCCGAGATGCCCACGCAGGGTGTCGGTGGAGTAACGGTGACGGAAGGCGTTTGCCTTTTGCAGCGCGGGGACAACGCCACGGGTGATTTGCTTGAGGTCGTCGGGAAGCACCGCAGGGCGAAGGCGGAAGCCGTCCAAGCCCACGGCCGACCAACGGATCAACAGCTCGGCGAGCTTCTCCGGCGTGGTGGCCAGAATCGCGGCGTCCGAGCGTAGTTTGGCGCCGGCTGTGTCATTGAGTCTCGCGAGACGTTCCTCGGCCGCGTGCTCGGTCGCATCAAGAAGGACTAGCAGATCCGCGTGGATCAGCAACGGCGTACCGGTGCGTCCCACGGTCTCCTCGGCGCTTCGAACCTGCCCGATCAGCTGCGGTACTTCGTCGATCGTCTGGGGGGTGATGAACACCAGATCGGCTCCGCGAGCAGCGAGCTCATAAGGGATCGGAGCGTGTGCGAGGGCAGTGACGACCGGCTGCCCCTGGGGCGGGCGCGGCGTGATCGAGGGCCCTTTGACGTTGAAGGACTCACCCTCGAAGTCGATGTAGTGCAGCTTGTCGCGGTCGACAAAACGACCGGTGGCAGCGTCACGAATCTCGGCGTCGTCCTCCCAGCTGTCCCACAGGCGACGGACCACCTCGATCGAGTCGGCGGCCTCCTCAAAAAGTGCTCCGATGACCCGGCGGCCGTCGTCTGTCTGCGACCAGCGTCGGTCGATTTCGGGGATATCGCGACGACCGAAATGGGCCGCCTCGTGACGGCGGCTGGAGACCTGTACCCGCCAACCGGCCCGACCGTGGCTCGCATAGTCCAGAGTCGCGATGGTCTTGGAGATGTGGAACGGCTCGGTGTGCGTAGCGGTGACCGTCGGGATCAGCCCGATCGAGGAGGTGATCGGACCGAGCGCGGAAGCTAGCATTGCGGCATCCAGCCGTCCACGTACCTGGTCGGTGCGGTTGTCGGCGCCCGTACCGAAATGATCCGACTGTAGACCGAGGGAGTCCTCAATAGTGACGAAGTCCAGCAGGCCCCGTTCGGCCTCGGTGACCAGGTCGGCCCAGTAGGAGCTGGTAAAGAGATCGGCGGGTCGAGCGCCGGACTCTCGCCAGGCGGCGGGATGCCAACCGGCGCCGTCGAGGGCGATCGAGAGTCCGATCCGTTGGCGAGGCGGGTTGTCGGCGGAAATGGGTAGCACGAATGGCGATTTGTTGCGTGACATGAAAGGTGACCTCTTGTTGAGGGTGCACGTCATCGGCGTCGTCGTGGAACGCGGAAGCAGCCGCTCATTGCGAAGCGGAATCATGCGTTACAGGAGAGCGCGGATGCCCGCTCTGGATCAGATGCGGGAGTAGAGCGACGACAGTGGCGCCGTCACGGCGATGACGCGGTTACGAGGGTTGGGCTGAAGGACCGCGACTAGCGCGGACAGCGCATGCTGGCGACGAGCGCCAGATCAACGTAGAGCCGCCACGCGGCCGTGTGGCCGGTCACCGGCCGGGAGTGAACTGCGTGGTGGGCGGCCGCAATGCTATGAACGGGTTGCATTCTGGCTGCTCCTCACTGGCAAACTCGCACTTGCCGGATGCTTATGCGATCCGGCCGGGTCTTCACCTGGAGCACCCCTCCGCGAGAGGGGGTTGCCGATCGCCGAGCCAGGGCTTGTTGGCGATTCTCTTGACCTGGTTGAACACTAAACGACACGATCGCGTAACTCAACACCACCTCACGATTGTGTGCTGGATCACCCTGGGCCTGTGCCCCGGATCGCTGCTATAGCGGCCGATCGGGCCAGTTTGCTAATGCGGACCATCGGCCCGTGAGAGTCTTAGAAGAAGTAGTACGGGAATGCGGCGAGGACCAGAGTGGCCACCACGGCGTAGGTCACCAGCGTGAACGCCCACCAGAAACGTTCAAGGACTCGCACAAACCCGTTCTGGGCGACCGCCTGTCCGAAGTGTCCGCCGGCGAGCGAGTAGGTGAGCGTTCGCCAGAAGATCGGAATGATGATCGCCCAGACAACCATGCAGTAGGGGCACAGGGCGCGGATCTCATACAGCGTCTGGCTGATAAGCCACGCGATGAAAACGAGGCCGTACGTCGCACCGACGAGTAGCCATCTGAAGAACCAGCTCGGTAGCCATGCGCGGCTGAGTGCAAGAACTCCCGCCACGATTACCACAGGGAAGGCGGCCAGGCCGATCAGCGGGTTGGAGAACCCGAAGATTGAACCTTGGTCGGATGCCATCACCGAGCTGCACTGCAGGACTGAATCGAAGCTGCAGGTCGGCATGTAGTTGGGATCTTTGAGCATCGCGATGCGCTCGACGGTCAGCATGAACGACGCGATGAGCCCGACGATGCCGCCGACGGTCAAGATCCAGCCCAGTGTGTGCGGCGGCGATTCGAGTAGGTCGTTCTCGTCGTACTCCTCGCTGCCGTCTGGGTCATCGGTGAGAACCTGTGTGTCCGGTTCGTCCCGGTCGTCTTCCTGGGGATCCGCGTCGGCGACTCGATTCATGCCTACATTGTGCGCGTGTGCGCCACGGAAGGAACCCAGCGCATAGCGGCAGTGACCATCGCCACCCGAAGGTCAGTCCGAATCGCCGTCTTGAGTGTGCGGCCAGTGCTGTGTCGCAGTGTGAAATGTTCGATCGCCGTGAGTCGATGCATCTCACCGAATAGCCGTCCGTTGACACGGTGTGGCGCCGCTCATACCTTGTGTAGTGATCGTCCGCTAAAACTGCTGAAAGGTCTTACCGCATGACCAGCACGGATACCGCATCCGACTCATCAACGCTCACTCCGGTAGCCCGCGAGGTCGCGCGCGGCCTGCAATTCCCCGAAGGTCCGATCGCGCTGCGCGACGGTTCGGTATTACTTGTCGAGATCAAGCGGGGGACGCTTTCGCGGGTCAGCCCGGACGGTGAGATCACCGTCGTCGCCGAGCTCGGCGGCGGTCCCAACGGCGCGGCGATCGGACCGGACGGTGCCGCGTACGTCTGCAATAACGGTGGGTTTGTATGGCACCAGCGTGGGGATATCACCGCGCCGGGGCAGCAACCTGACGACTACATCGGTGGGCGTATCCAGCGCGTCGTCCTGGACGGACCGGACGCCGGTACCTTCACCGATCTATACACCGAATGCGACGGTCGCGAACTGCGCGGCCCCAACGACATCGTCTTCGACGACGCCGGCGGGTTCTGGTTCACCGACCTCGGCAAGCGTCGCGACCGCGACCAGGACACTGCGGCGCTGTATTACGCGACCATCGATGGATCCTCTATCACCGAGGTGGTCCACCCGCTGACTACGGCCAACGGCGTCGGGCTGTCGCCTGATGGCTCCCGGGTGTACGTGGCAGAGACAGGCCCCGGGCGCGTCTGGGCCTGGGACGTGGAAGGCCCGGGCCGGCTTAAGGGCGACGGCCCCGGGCCCGGCGGAGCCACGCTGCTGCACGGATTTGAGGGGCATCAGTTGCTCGACTCGCTCGCGGTCGACGGCGACGGCAATGTCTGTGTGGCCACCCTGATCACCGGCGCCGTGAGCGTAATCTCGCCGGCGGGCGAGCTGCTGCGCCAGGTGCCGGTCCCCAAACCCGATCCCCTGGTGACGAACATCTGCTTCGTCGGCGGCGATTCACGCAAGGCCTTCATTACCTCTTCCGGACTCGGCTTGATGTACGAGGTCGAATGGCACTGCAACGGGCTCGACCTCAACTTCACCGCTTAAAGGAGCACTACTGATGAC
>DGBM01000093.1 GCA_002384765.1 Demequinaceae bacterium UBA4004 | reverse complement strand
CGCAAGGGCATGCAGGAGTGGCTCGACGCGGCGGACGCCGATGTGGTGTGCCTCCAAGAGGTGCGCGCCCCGGAGGAGATTGTCCAGGACGCCTTCGCGGCGGACTGGAACGTCGCCCAGCAGGCGTGCGAGATCAAGGGCCGTGCCGGCGTAGCGATTCTGTCGCGAGAGCCGCTCACGGACGTGCGTGTAGGGGCCGAGGCACTGGGCGAGGCGGCGACCGATCCTGCCCATACCGGCCGCTGGGTCGAGGCCACGGTGCCGTCCGCCGACGGTCCGGTGCGCGTCGTCTCGGTGTACGTCCACTCCGGCGAGGTGGGCACGCCCAAGATGGAGGCAAAATTCGAGTTCTTGGACCTCATGACCGCCCGCATGGCGGCGCTCGCGGCCGAGCATGAGCGCGTGGTGGTGATGGGCGACATCAACACCGCACACACTCAGCGCGACATCAGGAACTGGAAGGGAAACCTCAAGTCGGCGGGCTTCCTGCCGGAGGAGCGCGCCTACCTGGACCGATGGATCGAGGCCGGTTGGGTCGACACCCACCGCACGCTCGTGGGGGAGCAAGACGGCCCCTACACCTGGTGGTCGATGCGGGGGAAGGCTTTCGATACGGACACCGGCTGGCGCATCGACTATCAGTACGCGACGCCCCAGATGGCGGCCTCCGCATCCGCGGCGCGGGTGGACCGCGCGGCCTCGTGGGGCGCCCGATGGTCGGACCACGCGCCCCTGGTGGTCGACTACGCGCTGGGCGCGCGGTAGCGCCCCATGTCTAGATGAGTGCGAAGCTGGGGCGAGGGAAGCCCTCCTCGCGGAAGGCCTCGTCGATCAACTGCGCCGTGCTGGCCGCCTGTGTGTGTCGAATCAAAGCCACGACGGATCCGCCGCGGCCCGAACCCGCGAGCCGGGCGCCCAGTGCACCCGCGTTGAACGCGACGTCCACGGCGAGATTAAGGGCGTCGTTGCTGACGTCGAAGTCGACCTCGAGGGACGCGTGCGAACGGTACATCGCCTTGCCGATGGCGACGAATCGCTCGTGAGCTGGCGCGGTTCCCGTGAGCTCGTCAAATACCAACTCGACCCTCTCGTTCTCGGTGAAGACGTGGCGCGCTCGCTTGCGCAGTAGCGGATCGTCGAGTGCCTCGATCCGGGCGAGCGCGCCCCGCATCCCTTGCATGGCGCCAATACTCGCTNNCGTGCGAACGGTACATCGCCTTGCATGGCGCCAATACTCGCTACGTCCAGTGCCGCGACAGCTTGGTGCGTCTCGGCCATCCGTTGCCGAATGACAGCCGCCTCATCCGGGTGTGGGACGTGGGTGTCGACAACGAGCAGACCCAACCCATATTCGTGGAAGGTCAGTGGACACGCGGTCGCGGCAGGAGGGCTCGCCGCGAAATCGAGGTGAAGCGCCTGTCCAGGAGAGCTGCGCAAGATAGCGTGCGGGCCCAGTCCCGCGGTGAAGCCGCCAGCCACGTCGTTCGACGCGTCCATGCACACCTGCGCGAGTTCGACTGCGGCGATGTTGGTCTTGAGGGCAAGACCCCCACAACCCATTTGCGGCGAGCGCGGTTGCGGCCGTAAGTGCGGCGGATGAACTGAGACCGGCGGAGCGGGGCACGCAGGACGCGAAAGCAATGTCCATGCCCGCGCCGGAATACCCGTGTTCAAGCAGTGCCCACAGCACCCCGGCCGGGTAGGCAACCCAGTCATTCTGGCTGGCCAACGCTCGCAGCGAGTCGAGGCTCCCACCCATGTGGTCAGGGTGTTCCCCCGTGTCATCGGGGGGGGGTCAGTGCTGATCCGCACCACGTTGTCGGTGCGTGGCGCCGCGGCCGCGAAGGTGCGGTGCGGGAGGGGCGTTGGCAACGCCACGCCATCGCTGATGTCCGTGTACTCGCCGATGATGTTCAGCAGCCCGGGTGCCGACCACACATGCTGGGCATCAACCCCCAACGCCTGCCGCAACTGGGCGCGGGTCCGACGTTCACCCTCGTTTTGAGACCACGCCTCCATCCAGCGCGGTGCCGAGGGATCCGGCGACACAGACATGCGCCCATCATGCCAAACCCTCAACGCCTCGCGTGGCCCAGAACATGCCATGATGAGAGAGGAATCGCCGCCCACTCAAGGAGCTAAGACATGGCCGCCCGCAAGACGAAACCCTCCTCCAGCCCCGAATCACAGCCGACCCCCGAACCACAACCCACCCCCGAGTCGGCCGTACAGCCCCCACCGTCCGTGTTGGGGCGCCTGCGTGGCAATCGCATGGGTGCCGTGCTGGGCGGGTTGGTGGTGGCGCTGGTGCTGGGTGCGTTGCTGTCCGTGCTGGTACCCGACTCCCAACTCCTGCTTGCCCTTGCGCTGCTCGGGCTTGCCGAGGCCGCCGCGGTGGGCTTCACGGTGCGCTACCTGAGCGAGCGCCGGGGTCTCGCGCCCCAACTCACCGCATTCGGGCTGACCGCCATCGGCGTACACGTGCTCGCCGGCACCGGATTGGTCAACCAGCAGATCGGAAATCTGGGAGACCTTGCGGGGCCCCTCGGCGGCGGACTCACGTCCGGACTTGGGTGGGATGACGCCCTTGTGGGAGCGATGGTCACTCCGGCCATTTCGACCGGCGCCGTGGTGTGTGGGCTGATTGCCGCGATCATCGCGGGATGGGGCCCGCGTGGCGACAGACACGGCACGTCGGGCGACGCGGCCGCGTAACGTGGCTTAGCGGGCGACCGGGGTCACGCCGAGCGACCGCCCGGCAAGACCGCGCTGACGCGCGCCCAGAGTCGTCGCCATCCGACGCATGGCGACGGCGGCGGGCGACTCGGGGTTCGAGATGACCACGGGCGTGCCCTCGTCGCCGCCCACGCGCGCGCTCATGTCGAGCGGGATCTGGCCAAGGAGCGGCACTGTGGTGCCCAGGGTCTCGCTGAGACGATCCGCCACCCGCTGCCCGCCTCCCTCGCCGAACAGGTGCAGGCGACTGCCGTCGGGCTGATCGAGCCATGCCATGTTCTCGATGACACCCACCACGGACTGGGACGTCTGGGTCGCGATCGAACCGGCGCGTTCTGCCACCTCGGCCGCGGCAACCTGCGGCGTGGTCACCACCACGAGTTCCGCGTGAGGAAGCAATTGCGCCACCGAGATGGCGATGTCTCCGGTGCCGGGAGGCAGGTCCAGCAGCAGCACGTCGAGGTCGCCCCAGAAGACGTCGGCCAGGAACTGTTCCAGAGCCCGGTGGAGCATCGGGCCGCGCCACACCACCGGCTGGCCCGGGGGGACGAACATGCCGATGCTGACGGCCTTGACCTCGTGCGCGATCGGCGGGAGCAGCATGTCGTCGAGACGCGTCGGCTGGTCGGTGATCCCGAGCATGCCGGGAATGGAGAACCCGAAGATGTCCGCATCGAGCACTCCCACCTTGAGGCCGTCGGCGGACATGGCTGCGGCAAGGTTCGCGGTCACGGTGGACTTGCCGACGCCGCCTTTGCCGGAGGCGATCGCGTATATGCGGGTCATGTTCCCCGGCTGGGTGAACGGGATCACCGGCTCGGGCTTGCCGCCGCGCAGCGCCGTCTTCAACCCTTCGCGTTGCTCGTCCGTCATGACACCCAGCTCGACTCGCACGTCGGTCACGCTCTCGACCGCACTTGCCGCCGCCTCGACGTCGCGCGTGATGCGCTCGCGCATGGGGCAACCGGAAATGGTCAGGTCGATCCCGATGACAGCGACCCCGTCTGAGTCGACGTCGATGCTACGCACCATGCCGATCTCGGTAATCGGCTTTCTGATTTCGGGGTCAATGACTTTGCTGAGCGCGGCACGGAGGGCTTCGATAACGGGCATAGAACCCATCGTAGGCACGCTTGCGCGTCGATTCGTCCGCCGGCCACCGCTGGAGCACGCGAAGTCACCCACATACCCGTGAAACGGAGGACGTTCAGGCTCGAGGGGGAAGAACGGGGGCCCACCCACACCATGTCCTAGCCTGGCGCGCCGGACGGTCGTTACTCGGCGTTCGCTTCCTCGTCGCGATCACGGTCGTCCGCTCGCAACTCATCAAGGAGTGCACGCAGTTCCGACCGCACAAAGTCGCGGGTGGCCGTCTCGTTGATCGCCTGGCGCAGCGCGGCGACCTCGCGGGCCAGATACTCGGTGTCCGCGAGCGAGCGCTCCGCGCGCTGTCGGTCCTGTTCGGCGGCCACACGGTCGCGGTCGTCCTGGCGGTTCTGCGCCA
>DGBM01000154.1 GCA_002384765.1 Demequinaceae bacterium UBA4004 | reverse complement strand
GTCGACGAGACCCTGGAGGCGGTGGGGCTCACCGACAAGGCGGGCGCGAAGCCGCAGACGCTCTCGGGAGGACAACGACGACGGCTCGACGTGGCGCTCGCCGTGATCGGCCGCCCGGAACTTCTCTTCCTCGACGAACCCACCACGGGATTTGACCCCGAGGCACGCCGACAGTTCTGGGGCCTCATTGAGGGGCTACGCGGAGACGGGACGACGATCCTGCTCACGACGCACTACCTCGACGAGGCGGAGTACCTCGCCGACCGCATCGGCATCATCGCGAACGGCAAGATGATCGCGCTCGACACCCCCAAAGCCCTCCGCGCCCTCAACCAGGAGAGCACCGTGTCGTGGATTGAGAACGGCGAGCACCGCACCGAATCCACCGTGGCTCCCACCGCATTGGTGGCGGAAATCGCGCAACGCCTGGGAGGCGAGATTCCCAGGTTGAGCGTCGTCCACGCGTCGCTCGAAGACGTGTACCTGGAGTTGATCCACGAGCAGAACGGGAAGAGCGACGCGTGAGCGCCACAGTTGACACCGCGAACACACGCGAGGCCCCGACCTGGACCAGCATGGCCATCGACCGCGTGCGGGTTGAACTCAAGGAGTTCCTGCGCACGCGCGAACAGATGGTTTTCGTCTTCCTGTTTCCCATCATGCTTCTGCTCCTGTTTGGTCAGATCTTCGGCGGTCAGGAGCTCGGCGACACCGGCGTCACGTTCGCCCAGTACTTCCTGGCCGGCATGATCGCCACCGGTATCCTCAACACCGGCTTCCAGTCGCTCGGGATCTCGATCGCGATCGACCGCGATGCCGATGCGCTCAAACGGATCCACGCCACTCCCCTGCCGCCGACGGCATACTTCGCCGGCAAGCTCGCTCAAGTCGTGTTCGTGTCGGTGGTCCAGTTGGCGATTCTGGTCGGCCTCGGCGTCGCGATGTACGGGGTGTCCCTGCCGCCCGATGCGGGCCATTGGTGGACGTTCGCGTGGGTGTTCGCACTCGGCACGGCGGCATCGGTCGCGTGGGGCATCGCGACGTCGTCGCTGCTCCGCAACGCGAAGGCGGCTTCCGCCATCCTGACACCCGTGGTGCTGGTGCTGCAGTTCACCTCAGGCGTGTTCGTTGTCTTCTCTCAATTGCCGACCATGTTCCAGACCTTCGCGGAGTTCTTCCCCCTGAAGTGGCTCGCCCAGGGCATGCGGTCCGTGTTCCTGCCGGAGATCTTCGCGTCGCAAGAGGTGCGGTCCTCGTGGGAGCACCCCGTCACGGCAATCGTTCTCGCGGCGTGGGCGATCGCTGGCCTCGCGATCGCGGTGCGCACGTTCCGCTGGATGCGACACGACGACAACTGATTCGCGCTGACCTACTGCCCGCGAATTGAACTGGCGAGCGCCTCATCGGTCTGCTGCAAGGCATCAGCGGCCTGCCTGAGAAAGCCGCTCAGTCCATCAAGCGCCGAGACCGCCGCGGTGGCCGACTGTGTGAATTGCGCGTACTGCTCGTGAAACGCGCCCGACGATGCGGACGTCACGTAGCCGCCGGACACCAGGTTGTCGATCAGGGCCTTGAGTTCCATGAGTCGACTCTCGAGGTCGCCCTTGCCGTTGATGAGGTGATTGCCAGCGTTGCGCAGATCGTCATAGGTGACGTTGAGATTCGCCATCGGGATTCTTCCTTTCGTCGCCACCCCCATGGCGGCTGGTTCCGAACCTAGCGGGGCCTGCGCCGCTGGTTCGGGTCCGCGTCAGATTCTGGGGATAACCGCCCATCCACGAGGGGGACCTGCACCGTCTCGACTCGACCCGAGTCGATCCACACCCCGCGCCCAGCAGGCATGGCGGACCGTGGCTGGCGAGGCGTCACCGCCGAGAACAGCATCTGGGCGTCGGCCCCTTCGGGAGCCAACAGCAACCCGCGCCGCGCGCCCTTCAACTCCGCAACGAGCGGCCCGCTACCCCAGCCGTGAACGTCGGCCTCGCCAACAATGAGGTGGCCCTGCCGGCGCGCCTGCCTGATCGCCTGCACCAGCGGTCCGTCGCTCATCGACACGCCGAAGTCCTGGACGTTCTCCAGGCACACCACCATCTGCGCGTCTCCGTCGGCAGGCCTGTTCAACTCGGCGCCCCACCGCGCAAGAAATTCCGCCCCGGCCGATGCTCCACTGAAGGAGTCCGACCAACAGGGCAGGGCGCCGATACTCGTGCGACGCTGCGTCAGGTGGACGATGTGACGCCGGGGGAAGGCCCGAGAGATCGCCGTGGCCATCCATGCCATGGCACACGTGCGCCCCGTTCCGGCCTGGCCCGCGATCATGATGGACCGGTCGAGGCCAAAACCCCGCGGCTCGAGGCTGACCTCTTCGATGCCCAGCACTGGCAGTCCATCCACGTGGGTGGGCATGGCGGACCCATTGACCAGCACAGGCATGCGCGGAATCGTGGGCGGGCGCTGATCCGGATCCACCCGGGCCGTGGCCGCGAGGAGTTCGATGGCCTTCGCCTGCTCGTTGACGCGCCCATTGCCACCCCACACGCCCACCTGCAGCTCCAGTCGAGTCGTCACGTCAACGCCTCGACCGGCGGGCGACTGCGCACCGAGTCCGGTCTTGCCCAGGCCCAGCATTCCGTAATGGTTGTCGTCGTTGAGTCGCAAGACGACCGTGCGCGACACCAACGCTTGGGTGGAGGTGTGGAGCGCGCCGACGCGGTCGGCGGACATCACCACGTGCACTCCCACTGCGCGCCCCTGTGCGAGCACCTCCTGGAAGTCGGCGAACGCCTGGTGTCGACCAGGCTCGTTCATGTACTCCGCTTGGAACACGCCGTACCCGTCGATGAGTAGCAGGACGCGCGCCAGAGGCGGCACGCCTGCGGTCTCGCCATACTCGATCAGGTTCGAAGCCCGCACGTTCATGAATCGAGTGGATCTCTCCCGAACCAGGTCCGCCAGCCGCTTCATCATCCGGCCAACCCGTTCGCCGTCATCGACGCCGACGACGTCTGCGACGTGCGGCAGTGGCCGGAGCATCTCGAGCCCGCCGCTTGCGGCATCGAGGCCATAGATCTGCACGGGAGCCGTTCCTGAGCCGAGTGTCGCGCCCACGGCAATCGTTCGCAACGCCGTCGACTTGCCAGCACCGGAGCCACCGAGCACCACCAGGTTGCCATCCCGGTCGGGTTCATACACGGCAAGGTGCTGTTCCTGACGCGACGGGTTGTCGACAAGACCAAAGACCACTCCCGTTCGCGAGCGCGCACGGCCCGCCAGGTCAGCAAGGTCGTAGGTTTCAGACAGCTCGTCGAGCCATGGGCGACGTGGCGACGGCGCACCCAGCCGCGTCATCGCCTGGCGCATGGCGTGGACCATCCGCCGAGCGTCCGGCTCGCCCTCAGCGTGCGCTGGCACGGCGACCTGAGAAACGTGCCACGCCGCCACCGTGCCCATGGCGGCTTCGTGAACATCGAGTGGCGGGGGACCCGCTTCGGCGGTCGAGCACGCGCCCGCGTACGCGGCTTGAAAGGTGTCGACACGGCCCGGACCCGTGCGCGCCAAGACGCGACCGGGGAGCGATGGATCCACGTGCGCGGCATCACGCACCCCCAGAATGTCGGAGGAGTCCGCCTCATCGGCCATCCGCAAGGCAATCCGCAGGTTGGTGTTGGCGCGAAGGCTGTCTTTGATCACTCCCGCGGGGCGTTGAGTGGCCATGATGAGGTGGAGTCCCAGTGACCGTCCCCGCTGGGCGATGTCGACGATGCCGTCGACGAAATCGGGCACCTCCTTGACGAGCGCCGCGAATTCGTCGATGACGATGACCAAGCTCGGCGGAACGTCGGCAACGCCCAACCTGCCGAGGGTCTCGAGGTCCTTGGCCCCCTTTGCTGCGAGCAGTCGCTCCCGGTAGCGCAACTCCGCACGCAGCGATGTGAGTGCGCGCTCCACAAGGTGCGGCGTGAGATCCGTGACGAGCCCTACGGAGTGGGGCAAATTGACGCAGTCCGAGAATGCGGAGCCGCCCTTGTAGTCGACATAGAGGAAGGTGACGTGGTCCGGACCATGGGCCGCCGCCATACCCAGGATCCACGTCTGCAGGAACTCGGACTTGCCCGCTCCGGTGGTACCTCCCACCAGGGCGTGAGGACCCTGCGTCTTGAGGTCGAGGTAGACGGGGCCGTCGCCCGAGTGACCCACCAACGCGCGTAGCGAGAACGGCCGCCGAGATCTGGCCGCCGGGGCCGTGTCCCGCAGCCACTGGTGCTCATGGCACGCCGGATCGAGCGCATCGAATCCATGAAGTTCGAGAATGGAGACCGCGGACGGAATGCCTGCGATGCCCGCCACGACGGCGCCCGCGTCTTCCACACATGCGAGTCTGCGTGCCGCGTCGGTGGCCTCCTGCAGTGACAGAGAATCGGGGGCGACCGGCTCGTCGCACCCGCCGCGGCGCACGTGGCCGACCATCGCGGACCCGTCGCCATGCACCTCGACAAAGGAGCGGCATGCGGCCGGGACCCGGGAAAGATTCGGCGCGAGCCACACCAGGTGCACGTTGACGTCGGGTCCCTTCTCCGCCAACCGCATCAGACGGTTTCTGTCCGCCACCGCATCATCCTCGACGACGACCACGATCGCGGGCAATCGCGGAGGTTTCGGCGCCGCGCCGCTCACGTGGGATCGTGGCTCCGGGACCACATCCGCGATGTCGGCGCCGTGACGCGCGCAGATGATGCCCTCGAGCTCGGCGAGCAGCCGAGCAGACCCTTCTCGCGAGTCGGCGAGGTGATCCGAGCCCACCGGAGACACGGGCGACGCGCAGTGCGGGAGCCACCACAACCACGCCCAGTCTCGACCCGAGGCGGGTGACGCGAACGCCACCACCACCACCTCGAGTGGCGAGTGCATCCCCGCCAGGTGCGTCAGGATCGCGCGCGCCACTGCGCGGATATTGAGGACGTGCCCGGCCAGTCCCACGTTGGCCGACCGACGCAAGTCCACCGTGATCGGCACCGATGACACGTTCCTCATCGCGTCCTCGGCGTCCTGCAATCGACGCCAGAAGCCGGGGTAGGACTCGCCGCGCGTGGGCATGACGACGCCGACCGTGGACGGGGAGTCGCCCACCCCGACCCGCACCACCAGAAACTCGTCATGTTCGGGGCGTGTGGTCCACAACAACGGCGAGAGAGTGCTGATCGACTCCTTCACCTCGCCGAGGCTCGGCGAGCGGGCCGTGCGAGCCTCGCGTTCGGCGACGTGGGCGGACTCGACCTCACGCCGCGCCTCACCAAGGGACGAGTCGAACGCGACGGTGGCGTCGCGAAGCTCCCGCCTGAGAACGCGTCGCGAGTCCCACCACGTGCCGATCATCATCACGGGAGCCATGGCGACCAAGAGCAGCGAGAGGACCCTGCCCGTGATCACAAACATCGCGGTTCCCAGGACGATGGGCGTCAGGAGGGCGACGCCAGGGAATCGGCGCGGCGTAGGCGGCGCGGGCGGTTGAGGTAACTCCACCGCCCGCTGTGGCAGCGGCGGCAGCACTCGTGGTGATCGGGTCACGGGCGCCGTGGGCGTGGCGGGAACCACGTGATGGATCGCCTCGGACCGAGACACCTCAAGCACCGTCGCGCCGACCTCTACCCGGTCCCCGGGTAACAAGGTCGCCCGGGTGACGTATGCCGTTCCCAGCGCCACGCCCCGCGTGGATCCCAAGTCGACCACTTCGAGTGACTCGCCTACGAGCAGTCGGGCATGGCGCCGCGACGCGATGGCGTCAGACAGGCGCACGGACGCGTCCAGGTCTCGACCTATCGTGTGAGAACCGGCGCCCAGCGCAAAGGTCTTGCCCGCATCGGGCCCCTCCACGACGGTCACGGTTGCGACGATTCGCGGACCCATCAGCTCGGCCGCGTGCGCGGACGGGATGATGTCGATGTGGTCTCCCGAACGGATGCCTGAGGAGTCGAGATCAAGGTCACCATCGACGGGTCTCGGCGCCGCGTCAGGACCTGAGGACAGCGGGGTGACGAGCAGCGTCGGGTCTTCCGGAGCCTGGGCGCCCGAGCGCGACGGATCGGCGGCAAAGAGTTGCGCCGCAACGTCTCTCACCGTGGCGCCCTGCCCGGCCGTGATCGCAAGTTTCGCGTGAGACCCGTCCGCCGTGGCCAGACTGAGCTTGAGTGCCATACGCCCCTCCCCCCGCCAACGGGATTATGGCCGACGCGCAACCGCCCCGTGCGGGGCGGCGTCCGATCTGTGGAAAACGTCGTTCGCGTGGCCGATGTGCTGACCGCCCCGGCCGGTCTAGCCTTACGTCCATGACGGCTCGGTGGAAGCGCGGAGGCGATGCGGGCATCGCCGCCGCGTTCGCCCTCCTGGCCCTCCTGTCTGCGCACGCCGTCGCCAACAATGTCGAACTGGAGTACCGAGAATTCGATACCTGGGGTTACATCCTGGTGGTCGCACAGGCGTTGCCGCTCGCGTGGCGGTCGGTCGCGCCGCGGACGGTGCTGTGGATCGTCACGGCCGTGTTCTTTGTGACCGCAGGCGTCGGGTATCCCGCCGATGCCTCGTTCTTCCCGTTGATCGTGGCGCTGTACACCGTGGGGGCCTCGCTGCCGCGCCACCAGGCCTTCGTGCACGGCGGCGCGGCAGGCGGTGTCATTCTTACGTGGACGTGGGTGGGCGCCGTCGCCACCGACTACGTCCCATGGACCGCTCCCATGACAGTCGCGCTCGGCGTGATCCTGCCGATCCTGTTTGGACTCACTGAAAGACGCCGACGCGAGAGGCTCACCGCGTTCGAATTGTCCGCAGAGCGGCGCCAACAGGCCGCACGCACCGCTGCGGCGGACGCCGTGCGCGCCGAGCGCGCCCGCATCGCGCGTGAACTTCACGACGTGGTCGCCCACGAGATGACGGTCATGACATTGCAGGCGGAAGGTGCGCGACGCCGCATTGCCAAGACCGATCCCGACGTGGCGGACGCGCTCGCCACCATTGCCGATTCGGGTCGCAAGGGGCTTGCCGAGATGCAGCGCATGATCGGCGTGCTGCGCACCTCTCAGAGGGAGCTGGAGGACGAGGCCGCCGAACTCACCGGCCGCACCCGGGAGCCCGCCTTGGTGGGCACCACCGATCAGGACGATCTCGCCCCCATGCCGTCCCTCGCGGCCATCCCGGCCCTGGTCAAGCAAGTGGAGGACTCGGGGCTGCCCGTGCGCCTGACGATCACCGGCACGAGCCACGTGCCCGCCGGAGTTGAACTCAGCGCCTATCGCATCATCCAAGAGTCCCTGACCAATGCGCTCAAGTATGCAGGGCCGGGCGCCACCGCCACCGTGACGGTACGTCGGCGCAGAGACGCCGTGGCGGTCACGGTCGAGGATGACGGACGAGGAGTCATCTCTGACGCCGTCCTGTCCCCGGGGGGCAACGGACTGGCAGGCATGAAGGAGCGCGTGGCTGCACTCGGTGGGCACATAGAGTTGGGAGTCAGAAGGGGTGGCGGCTATCGGGTACACGCTTGGCTCCCCGTCTCTGACGATCAGGTCGGGGCGCAGCGCGCGAAGCGCGAGGAGGAGGGGCCGTGATCCGAGTGGGCCTGGTCGACGACCAGCAGATGGTGCGCGTCGGCTTGAAGATGATCCTCGAGTCGGAAGACGACATCGTGGTGTGTTGCGAGGCGGCCTCGGGCGAGGCGGCCATCGCTGGCGTGGCCGAGCACCGGCCCGACGTGGTCCTGATGGATATCCGCATGCCCGGAATGGACGGCCTGGCGGCGACCCGTGAGGTGCTGAGGGTCGCCCCCGACGTGCGCGTCGTCATCCTCACCACGTTCGACGACGACGAGTACCTCTACGGATCCCTTCGCGCCGGCGCTTCCGGCTTCTTGCTCAAGAGCGCCGACGGCGACAGCCTGGTGAACGCCGTGCGTGTGGTCGCTGGAGGCGAGGCGCTGTTAGCCCCCGAGGTGACGCGCCGCGTGATCGAACAGTTCGCGCGTGGACCGGTCAAGGGCGCGGACGAGGCGGGGCAGGCTTCCGCGCCGCTCGCGGCCATGGTCGCGACTGACGTGGGACCGGCCGACGCCTCCGCAGCGCCGGCGGACCACGTCCCCAGCCCCGAGGCCATCGGCGACCTGTCGGACCGCGAGGTGCAAGTGCTCCAACTTATGGCACGTGGAATGTCGAACCAAGAAATCGCGAAGGAACTCTTCGTCTCCAGCACCACCGTCAAGACGCACGTCAGCCACATCCTGACCAAGTTGGGAGTGCGCGACCGCGTCCAGGCGGTCGTCGAGGCCTACGACTCCGGCATCGTGATACCCCGTCCATAGCCTGGACCCCACACCGCGTGGGGGACATGCCTCGGGGTTTCCCCTGGCATCGTCCGAAGGGACGATCCGCAACAACCCTCCCATTGGCCGATGCCCCGCGAGCCCCTGAGTCGTCACACTGATTCCGGCATCATTGAAACACCCTCACGAAAGGCACCACCCCATGACCGCCATGGAAGCATCCGTGCAGACGCCCATCGCGGCGTCGATGCGAGACGGATACAAGGACTACGGCTTCGGCGACACCGCGGTGCGCGCGCTCGATGGCATCAGCGTAGACATGAAGCGCCACGAGTTCACCGCCATCATGGGCCCATCCGGCTCCGGCAAATCGACCCTGCTGCACACCCTCGCGGGCCTCGACCGCCTGACCGCCGGGAGCTCGCTGATCGCCGATGCGGAGATCCAGAGGCTTTCCGAGGCGCAGGTCACCGAGATCCGCCGCAACTACATCGGCTTCATCTTCCAGTCCTTCAACCTGATCCCGTCGCTCAACGGTCGCGAGAACATCACCCTCCCGTTGGACATCGCCGGCAAGAAGGTCGACAAGGAATGGTTCGACGAGATCATCCGCATCCTCGGACTCGGCGACCGCCTGACGCACCTGCCCGCAGAGCTGTCCGGCGGCCAGCAGCAGCGCGTCGCCGTGGCCCGCGCGCTGGTGGCCCGGCCCGAAATCATCTTCGCCGACGAGCCCTCCGGAAACCTCGACTCGCGCTCGGGCGCCGAACTTCTCGGATTCATGCGCCGCGCCGTCAAGGAGTTCGGCCAGACCATCGTCATGGTCACGCACGACCCGACCGCCGCGTCGTACGCCGACCGCATCCTCTTCCTCGAAGACGGCAAGATCGTCGACGAGATGCGCGAGCCGACCGCCGAGAAGGTCCTCGACCGCATGAAGCAGATGGGGCACTGATACCCGATGCTCAGACTTGCTCTCAAGTCGGTTCGGCATCACCCCAAGCGACTTATTCTCACGGCACTCGCCGTCGCCCTTGGCGTCGCGCTCGTGTCNNCCCCCACCGAAGGCGACCAAGCAGACTTTGGCGCCGGCGGCACCGACGCGCTCTTTACCGCTGCCGACGTCGACGCCATCCGGCAGATCGACGGCGTGAAGTTCGCCGAGGGCACCGTCGGATACGAAGAGGGTCAGGTCCTCAACGCCGACGGCGACGGACCGCTCGGTGAGGGCGCTCCCACTCTCATCTACCGGTGGTCCGGTATCCCCGAGATTGACGGTTCGACCATCATCGACGGCGTCGTTCCCGCTGCGGATGGCGAGGTCGTCGTCGACGTCGACACGTACGCCAAGCTCGACCTGGCGCCCGGCGACACCGTCAAGGTCGCCACCAGGTTGGGCGTGAAGGAACTCACCGTCACCGGATCCATCCGCTTCGGAGACAACAACGAATTGCAGACCGCCAACCTCCTCTTTGCTAACGAGGCCACCATCCGGGGCCTTGCGGGCGGCTTTGAGGGCTACACCGACGTCCAGGTGGTGGCGGTAGATGGCGCCAGCCCGGATGCGATCGCTGCGGCGATCACACCACTGTTGCCTGAAGGCACCCGCGCGATCACCTCACAAGACAAGATCGCGGAACAGGTTGACTCCTTCAATGACGCGCTGAACATCATCGACGTCTTTGCGCTGATCTTCGGCCTGGTGGCGCTGTTCGTGGGGGCGTACATCATCGTCAACACGTTCAGGATCATCGTGACGCAGCGCACCCGCGAATTTGGGCTGCTCCGAGCGATCGGCGCGCAGGGCTCTCAGATCCGCAACTCCATCCTCGTCGAATCGATCGTGGTCGCCCTCGTGGGAGCCACGTTCGGCGTCCTGATCGGCTGGGGCCTCGCCCTTGCCGGAGGCGCGATCGTCGAGATCTTCAGTGGCAATATCCTCGGACCCCTTCTGCTGCCCGGGAAGGCGCTGCTGTGGAGCTACTCGCTCGGCATTGCCGTCACGGTCGTGGCCGCTCTCCTCCCGGCCATTCACGCGTCTCGCATCTCTCCGATGGAGGCGCTGCGTGAGGCCGGCACCGCGGGCAAGAAGTCGCTCGTGGTGCGCAACATCGTGGGTGGTGCGATGGCGCTACTCGGTGTGGTGGCCGTACTGTTCGGCCTCTATGCCACTCCGCCCAAGCCGTACTGGTGGGTAGGCGCCGGCGCCGTGCTGGTCGTGCTCGGCGTCACGCTACTCGCGGCGCAAGTGATCGTGCCGCTCGCTTACGGGTTGCGCGGAGCGCTCACTAAGGTGTGGGGCGTCAACGGCAAGCTTGCGGCCAACAACATCCACCGCGAACCTCGCCGCTCGGCCAACACGGCCGCGGCGCTGATGATCGGCGTGATGCTGCTGGCTCTGGTGGCGACGTTCACCGAGTCGCTGAAGGACACGTTCACCTCCCAGTTCGCCAC
>DGBM01000158.1 GCA_002384765.1 Demequinaceae bacterium UBA4004 | reverse complement strand
CTACATCCCGGTCCAGCACCGCTCGCCGCGCCAGACGGGGATGGACTTCGTCGCGGTCGAGCCGTCCACCACCTACCAGCAGCGAGACGTCGCGGAGATGCTCGACCGCTGATCGGTCGATCCCCATCGCGAGGTGGTCACCGCTCACTGCTCTCGCTCGGTTCAGGAGGTTGTCCAGGGTCGTGGAACTTGAGGTGGCGGTCCCCCGCCTGATGCCTGGCCTTGCGGTAGCTGTGGGCGTCCGCTAACGACGACCCAAGAAAGACAGGGGACCACCAGCACGGCGACCGCGCTCGCCGTGCGGTCAGGGGTGCCATCGAACTCGCCTACACCCCTGGCCGGGACTCCGCGCGTCAGCGGACTCGAACCCGTGTGACGACCCTCAACTGAATCCCAGGGCCGCCACCCCTGGCGCTGCCGCTGGCTGAGGTCAGTGGCACATCTCCCAGGTTCCACCCCTTGTGAAACCATGACTTCGTCTCTGCGCCTGGGTTAGAAGTCAGCGGTCCTTCGTTGCCAGATTGGACAAGGCCTCGGCAATCACCCGGTCACGGTCCTGTGCGGCGTGCTGGTAACGCATGGCGGCCCCGGCGGTTGAGTGGCCGAGGCGGGCCATGAGCTCGGCCAGCGAGGCCCCGGTGGATGCGGCGAGCACGGCCCCGGTGTGGCGCAGGTCGTGGAAGCGGAGGTCGGGCCGTCCTGCGGCCTCACGTGCCTTGTAGAAGACGCGGTACAGGGTGGCCGGGGCGAGGTGCTGGGTCGGGTCCCCTGCGGCCGGGAAGAGCAGCGCGTCGCGGCCACCGGTGATGTTGCTCGCCAGGTGTGCCTTCACGGAGGGGAGCAGGTGCGGGGGAATGGTCACGTCGCGCGTACCCGCGTCTGACTTCGGTGTGCCGACGACGAACTCACCGTCCACCCGGACGACCGCACGACGGACCTTGACCGGCACTGTTGCGTTGAGCGATCGCAAGCGCACGACGCCGCAAATCTTCCGGCCGAGCGATGGCCGCCGGACCCACTGCGCCAACATGACCCAGTTTTCAGTCGGACAGGACGGCCGCTTGAGCGCTCCGTGCGACAGCCAACCGGAAGATCTCCTGCGCCGTGATGATGTCGCGGCTCAATGCAACAGTGCCTCTGGAGTGAGGGTGCGATCTTGTAGCAAAGCCTGAGAGCCACTACCCGCGGGAACGACAGTGCTGACCTTGGTGCGTGGCGCCCACATCTGAAGGAGTGGCGAGAGTTCGGCTGGTGATCGCGATCTTGTAGCGGCGCGCCGGGTCAAACTGAATCGGGAGCGTTCTTGCCTCGCTCAGCCATCTCTTGCCGACTCATGTATCCCTGAGCCAGGTAGTCGTCGATCGGATCGTCAGGGTCGTTGACCCCGATGTTGTCCTCAAGCTCGTGGATCCGTCGCACTTCATCATCCGTGGCGGATACCAGTCGGCGAATCGCCCTGAGCCTCACACTCTGGATCGACTCCTCAGCGCTGATGTCGTAGATGCCCAACGCGCGCCGCGAGTTGAAGCGTTCCTCTCGTTCCGATTCCTCGATGGACGTCGGGCTGTTCGCATACGCATGGATCATACGCTCAACCGACGCCGCCGGATCGGCTGGGTCGATCAACCGGGCCATGCTCCAGCGGCTGTTGTCACCCTTGGACGCTGCCAGAAAGTCGCGGACCTCAAACCGTTCTCCAGTGTCGGGATCCGTTAGCAGGACGACTTCTTCTGACGGGTCTACACCGAGAGCGGAGAGGATCTTGTCTGCTGTCTCCCGGGACGGCGCCTGGTCTCCACGCTCAATGGATCGAATGAACGACGCGGTAACCGACGCCGAGTCCGCAACCTCCACGGCGCTCTTGCCTTGCTCAATGCGGTATCGGCGAAGAAGTCGACCAAAGATCCGGTTGTCCGCCTTGCGGTCCTTCCCGATCAGGAGTGGAGCGGGAGTGCGCTCAGCCGTGGCGCCCCCACCCGTTTGCGTCTGGTCCGAAGGCTTCGTCTCGTTCATGAGCGCAACCGTACACCATTCGCAACAGGCTATGCAGTTGTGCCTCTTGCGTTTGAGTCTTCGTCGTGCTTTCATGAACACATGGTGCGAAACAAGGTATGTAGAAGCAGAAGCCCAAAGCCTCTTGCGTCTCACCGCAAGGTGCTCCTCGTCGATCTCGAGAACCTGTCCTTTGCAGGTACAGACCACCTGTCGACGGAGGAAGTTGAGGACCGCTTAGCCAGGGTGATCGAGTCCGCGGGTCCGGTCGAGTACGCGCTGGCCGTCGCACCTCGTAGCTCGATCGCCCGCCACGGGGCCGCGCTTGCTCGCTTGGGTCTTCGCTGGGTTGAGTCGCCAACAGGGCCTGACGCCGCCGACCATCGGATCGTCGCCCTGGCCGCCGAACTAGCGCCGCTCGGCTATGACGAGTTTGTCATCGCGTCGGGTGATCACTACTTCGTCGCCCTTGCCAAGCTCGGCCACCTGACGGTGATTGCCCCGACGGGCCAGCCTGTGTCCCGAGAGCTTGCGTCCGCTTGCGCCCAACTGATTGCCGCCTAGGAAAACCCGTGTTGATGAACATGAACGAAAGCCGTCCGCTCACTGCACAGATTCAACAGCTTCGAAGGAACGGAGCCACGCTGTCGGATCTCGCAAGGAGAAGCGGCGCTGTACGTTCCACGTCGTGGTTCCAGAACCTCTGCGGCAACCAAGACCCGTGGACCGTAAACGCGCCAGATCGAAACGCCGTCATCGGGCTTGCGAAGCTGCTCAACACGACGCCCCGACGAATCAACGAGATGGTCGCCCGCGAGTGGTACGGGATCGAGTCGGCCTGCCTTCCAGCACCAGTCAGCGCCATTGCAATGCGGCTGGAAACTCTGGACGGGGATGACCTTGCGTTGATCGAGATGTTCCTGGACCGGCTGGTTGGCACGCCCGCCGCCATTCCGGAAGCCATACATCTCAAAGTCGCTGTCAACTGACTGGTATCACCACCAGACCCCTTGGAGCGTGACCGTTTCAACCGGGAGGTAGCGGGCGCTCTGGCTACGGGGGTGGCGCAGAGCCACGACGGGTGAGTCCCGTGGAGTGGTGTGGCCGCACTGCCTTACAACGCCGGACGCGAGAGAGGTGAACTGTTCAATGGCCATCTGGCGAGAACCTGCCCTCGAGGGCACTGTTG
>DGBM01000255.1 GCA_002384765.1 Demequinaceae bacterium UBA4004 | reverse complement strand
TTCATTATGCCTGTCTTCGGCGTTTGCGCGAGCAAAGGTCCCGGGTTCGGCGTGGCACCACAGCGCAGAGCGGACATCACCGCCGCGCGTCATGCCAGAATGGACCGCATGAATGACATCACTGTTCGCCACGACGGCGAAACCCCGGCAGTAAAGCCCCTCAGCATCTTGCTCTACAGCGACGACGTCACGGTGCGTGACAAGGTGAAACTCGCGGTGGGCCCGACGTCGTGGGGCAGGCCCGTCGCATGGACTGAGACCGCCACTCACGAGGGAACCGTGATGCAGGCGGACGCGAACGACTTCGACCTGGTGATCCTCGACGGCGAGGCCGCCAAGTCTGGCGGCATGGGCATCGCGCGACAGTTGAAGCACGAGCTGTTTGTCTGCCCGCCCATCCTGCTGCTGGTGGGCCGCATCGGCGATGCCTGGCTCGCCACCTGGTCGGAAGCCGACGCGGCCGTGGCGCACCCGTTGGACCCGTTCGTGGTGAAGGATGCGGTGGACGCGTTCTTCGCGCCCGCACCCGCTAGTTCTTGAGTCTCACCACCCCATCGACGCTCCACCGAAGGAATCTTCATGGCAACGTGGCCCGACATCCTGATGCGTTTGTCCTGTGACGAGGACCTCGCCGCGGCGGACACGGCCTGGATGCTCGACGAGGTGTTCAACGGGCGAGCCACCGATGCGCAGTTGGGCGCGTTCCTCATGGGCATGCAGACGAAGGGAGCCACGGCCCCAGAGGTGAACGGCATGGTCGGGGCGATGCTCGCCCATGCGGCCCCACTGTACATCCCCGGTCGCTGCGTCGACATCGTGGGTACCGGCGGAGACAAGGCAAACACCGTCAATATCTCGACGATGGCGTCGCTGGTGATCGCAGGCGCAGGGTTGCGGGTGGTCAAGCACGGCAGCCGCGCCGCGTCCTCCACAACCGGGGCCTCCGATGTTCTCGCCGCATTGGGCGTCAACCTCGACCTTGAGCCGCAGCGCGTGGCCGAGGTGGTCGAAGAGGTGGGCATCACCTTCTGCTTCGCTATCAAGTTCCACCCGGCCATGCGGTTCGCCGGCCCGGTGCGTAAGGAGTTGGGTATCCCCACGATCTTCAACGTGCTTGGCCCTCTCACCAACCCGGCACAGCCCACGGTGAGCGCGATCGGGGCGTCCTCCGCGGCCCTTGCCCCCGTGATGGCGAACGTCCTTGCCATGCGCGGCCGTCACGGCATGGTGTTCCGCAACGAGGACGGCTTGGACGAGTTGGCGGCGACGGCTGCTACCCGGGTGTGGGAAGTGCATGACGGCGTGGTGACCGAATCGGTGATCGACGCTGCGAAAGACCTGGGCCTGCATCCGATCCCGGTGTCGGCGTTGCGGGGCGGCGAGGCCGACGAGAACGCCGCGGTGGTGCGTTCTGTGTTGTCGGGGGCGAGTGGGCCGGTGCGCGAGACCGTGATTGCCAATGCCGCGCTGGCGATCGCAGCGGACGGTACCCTGCCCGGAACCGGCGGTGGCGACCTGATCACGCGGATGCGCTCGGCAATGGTCGCTGCGGCTCATGCCATCGATTCCGGCGCTGCGGACGCGACGCTCCAGAGATGGGCCAAAGCCACGCAATCGTGACGCGCGGGCCTGCTGCTAGCGCGGAAGTTGCCCGACACTGAGGCGGTCGAGGTTGCGTGCGCTGACCCAGTGGGCATGCCTGGCGGCACCCATGGCGGGACTGCTCCACTCGCCCTCGATAAACACGAGTCGCGCGCCGTCCGACTCGAGCCAGCGAGCAAGCATCTCGCGCTCCTCGACCAGAGCATCGGCCGGCGCCTCGTCCCAGTTGTCGCGCAGCCGAGCGCACGCCGCCCACACGCCCTGTGAAACATGGGCCGACCCTGCAAGCACGCCGTCCACCACGGAGATCACGTCGAATCCGTTCCCCGCGCGCCGGACGGCCACCAAGCGGACGCCGCGTAACGCCTGCAGGCGCTGAGACCTCATCGACCCGTCGACGAGAGCGGAGATTCCATCTCTCAGCTCGGCGGCGCGCTCGAAATCGAGCGTGACCACGTGTTCTTCAATGGCAGCTGCGAGCACGTCGACCACCGGCGACGGGTCACCCTGCAACGCCCGCGTCGCCGCGCGGACCGTGGCGTCGTACCCCGAGTCCGCGCCCCCCACGCAGGGCGCGGCACACTGGCCGAGGTCTTTCAGCAGGCACGCGCGGGCGCCCGCCCGGGGCACGATCGTGAGACGAGTCGTGCACGTGCGCACTCCCAAGGCGAGCTGAAGAGCTTCGATCGCAGTCTGAGACTCGCCAGCGCCGCGCATCGGCCCCACGAGCGCGCCGCCGCCGGATGCGGACCGGGTGACGCGCAGGCGCGGGTAGCGCTCATCGGTCAAACCGATCCAGGCCGTCCGTTCGGGACGTGCAGAACGCCGGTTGTAGCGCGGCCGGTAGCGATCGATCATTCTCACCTCGACCACCCTGGCTTCGAGTTCCGTCGCGCATACGTACGCGTCTACGCCCACGGCGAGCTCGAGCATCTCGCGAATCTGACGGCGCTTCTCGCCACGAGTAAAGTAGGTCTTGACCCGAGACCGCAAGTTCTTTGAGGTCCCCACGTACAGGCGTTCACCCTGAGGCCCCCTGAAGATATAGACGCCCGGTTGCGCGGGCACCTTGTCGGCCATCGTTGCCTTCTTGCGCAACTTCTCCGGCACTGGGTTGCGCAGGGCATCCAGGTCTTCGCGGTGCGTGATCCCAAACCGGGCCAACCGCTCCAGCATGTGGTGCAGGATTTCCGACGTCGCACGGGCGTCGTCGAGCGCCCGGTGGTTCGGCGTCACGACGGTTCCGAACGCGCGAGCAAGCGTGGAGAGTTTCTTGTTAGGGGCCTCCTCTTTGGTGGTGGCCCGGCGGGCCAGGGTGACGGTGTCCACCACCTCATTGCCCGGCCACGGGTAGTCCTGTTGCCGACATGCGGCCTTCAGGAAGCCGACGTCGAAGGGAGCGTTGTGTGCAACCAGCACGGCGTCGCCCAAGAACTCGAGAAAGCTGGGAAGGACCTGTCCGATGGTGGGAGCGGCGACGAGCATGGCATCGGTGATTCCCGTGAGCGCCACGATCATGGGAGGAATGGGCATACCAGGATCCACGAGGGTCTGGAACTCGCCAATGACCTCGCCTCCGCGCGTCTTCACCGCACCGATCTCGGTGATGGCGCTCGAGGCAGGGGAGCCGCCCGTGGTCTCGAGGTCCACCACCACAAACGTGGTGGAGTGCAGGGGCTCACCGATCTGGTCGAGCCCCACTTGCACGCCGTCAAGATGGCGGCTGATGTCGGGCGCGCTGGCGGTCATGTGGGTGACGCTACGTCAGGGGTGAGACATGTGGACGTTGTCCCCGGACGCCCAGATGTCAGAGGTCGCGCCTAGCGTGGGAGTCATGTTGATCGAATGTGATGAGTGCACGGCACGCGGCCCGGCGTGCGGCGACTGCGTGGTGTCCTTTCTCACGATCACGCGCCGTCCCCACACCATCGAGGTGGATGACGACCAAGCGGCGGCCATCACCGCCATGTCGCAGGGTGGGCTGCTGCCGCCACTGCGCCTTGTGCGGGATGAACGCGCCAGCTAGGGCTTTGTGGTGGCGTAGAGGTTTTCGATGCGCTCCTGGTAGTCCGCGAGCACCCGGGAGCGCACTACCTTGAGGGACGGCGTCAGGTAGCCGTTCGCGATCGTGAAGTCCTCAAGCACCACCTCGTACTTGCGGATTGACTCGGCGCGTGAGACGGCTCTGTTGGCCCGCTCGACCGCCTTGTCGATGTGCTCGCGCACCGTCGGGTCTGCGGCCGCCTCGGCAGTCGTCAGTTCGGGCAGGCCCTTGGCCTTTAGCCATCGAGGGAGGGCCTCGGTGTCGAGCGTGACGAGCGCGGCGATGAACGGCTTGCCGTCGCCCACCACAACGCACTGGGAGATCAGGGGGTACGCCCTCAGGCGGTCTTCAAGCATGGCGGGAGCGACGTTCTTGCCGCCCGCAGTGACGATGATCTCCTTCTTGCGACCGGTGATGGTGAGGTAGCCGTCTTCGTCCTCGATTCCGATGTCGCCGGTCATGAACCAGCCGTCGTGGAAAGACGCGGCCGTTGCCTCGGGGTTGCGGTGATATTGCGAGAACAGCGAAGGGCCACGCAGCAGAATCTCGCCGTCATCGGCGATCTTGACCTCGATCCCGGGCAGGGGCCGTCCGACCGTGCCGATCTTCGACCGCTCGGGACGATTGACGTGGGACGCCGCGTTGTTCTCGGTGAGTCCATAGCCCTCGAGCACCACCAACCCAAGTCCGCGATAGAAATGACCGAGCCGTTCACCGAGCGGAGCAGAGCCGGAAATGGCCCAGTGGCTGTTGCCGCCAAGCACGGCCATGATCTTCTTGAGCACCAAGGCGTGTGCCAGGCGGTGCCGCAGTGTGAGCATGGTGGAGGGCCCTTGCGGCGAGTCGAGGGCCTTGGAGTAGTCGATCGCCTGCCTGGCGGCCCACCGGAAGATCTTGACCTTGCCACCTGCGGCAGCCTTCTGCTCCGCCGAGGTGTACACCTTCTCGAACACGCGCGGCACAGCCACGATCAGGGTGGGCTTGAACGTGCCCATATAGGCCACCAACTTGGACGAGTCCGGGCAGAAGCCCATCACGGTGCCCGCCGCCACGAGCGCGACCTCCACGAGCCGGGCGAGCGAGTGAGCCAAGGTCAGGAACATCACCGTCGAGGCGCCGTCCTCGAACAGGACGTCCCTCAACTCCTCGTGGATTCCAGCGATGTGAACGGTGTAGTTGCCATGCGTCAGGCGGACGCCTTTCGGTCGACCCGTGGTTCCCGACGTGTAAATGATGGTCGCAAGATCGTCGGATGTGGCCGCGCTGCGACGCGACTCCAGTTCGGCGTCCGAAACTCCCGCTCCTTCTGCCATGAGCGAGTCGATCGCGCCCCGATCAATGACCTCAATCGCGGTCAGCGGCGATTCGGGGTCGGACGCGACCGTCCGCGCCAGTTCGGCGTGGGCGTCGGTCTCGACAAACAGTGTGGTGATGTTGGCGTCGGACGTAATCCAGTCGATCTGGGAAGCGGACGACGTGTCGTACACCGGCACGGGAATGGCGCCGGCGGACCATATGGCGAAATCGAGGACCGTCCATTCGAAGCGCGTGCGACACATGATTCCCACCGTGTCGCCCAGGCCGATACCCCGTGCGATGAGACCCTTGGCGACCGCGTCGACGTGGGCGCGCGCCTGCCCACCGGTGACGTCAATCCACTGGTCTTCGGGGTCGGTGTAGCGCATGACTACTTTGTCTGCGCGGACAGACCACGATTCGGTGACGAGCGCCATGATGTTGGGTGCGGGCGTCGGTGCATCAATCATTTTGACTCCGTTGGCAAGGTGATCGGTTGCGCTCACGATACCCTCGGTGAGGTCGCATGACATACATCTGAAGGGGACTGACGTGGACGCTGTGGGTGTCGACATTGGCGGAACGAAGATCGCTGTCGGCGTGGTCGACAGCACAGGCACCATCCTGACCAAGGTGCGCCGCCCTACGAGACCTCAAGATCCCTCAAGCATCGATGCGGCCATTGCGGACGCCGTGACGGAATTGTCGGCGGAGTACGACGTGCGCGCGGTAGGCCTCGCGGCCGCAGGGTTCGCCAGCTCGGACCGCAACCACATGAATTTCGCACCCAATATCGCGTGGCGTGACTACCCGTTGGGTGACAACGTGCGGGCGCTGTTGGGACGCGATGACGTCACCGTTGTCGTGGAGAACGACGCGAACGCCGCGGGTTGGGCGGAGTTCGTGCACGGCGCGGGCCGGGGAACGGGCACGATGGTGATGATCACGATCGGCACGGGGCTCGGTTCTGCGCTCGTGGTCGAGGGTGAACTCGTGCGCGGCGCCTACGGCTTTGCCGCGGAACTGGGCCACTTGCGCATGGTTCCCGACGGTCAGCCCTGCGGATGTGGGCAGAAGGGTTGCTGGGAGCAGTACGCGTCCGGCTCTGCACTCACCCGCGAGGCGCGCAGGGCGGCCAATGATCGCTCCGTGCGCGCCGCCGGACTCATCGAGCGTGCTGGAGGGAAACCCAACGCCATCACCGGACCTGACGTGACGGCCGCGGCAATGGACGGGGACGAGCTGGGGATCGAACTGCTGGCGGACCTTGGCCGATGGATCGGCGAAGGCTGCGCACAAGTTGCAGCGGTTGTTGACCCCGAGGTGTTTGTCATCGGCGGCGGAGTCATCGCGGCTGGCGACCTGATGCTCGAACCCGCTCGGGAAGCCTTCGCCGAGCACTTGACCGCCCGCGGTCATCGTCCAGTGCCGGCGATCCTTGCTGCCGACATGGCAAACGACGCCGGAATCGTGGGAGCTGCGGCGCTTGCTCGGGAAGCGGTTCCGCTCGGCATGACGCCCCGGTAGCCTGAACTCGAGGAGACCCATGTATTACACATTGTTCAAGCACGTGCTGCTCGGCCCCGGGCTGAAGGTGTACTACCACCCCTGGGTCGAGGGTGCTGAGAACGTTCCGGAGCACGGAGGCGCCATCCTGGCGTCGAACCACCTGTCGTTTTCCGATTCCGTCTTCCTGCCGCTCGTACTCAAGCGCAAGGTGGTCTTCCTGGGGAAGTCCGACTACTTCACCGGCAAGGGAGTGAAGGGAGCGGCAACCCGGGCGTTCATGCAGGGCGTCGGCACGATTCCCGTCCATCGTGGTGGAGGCAAGGCCTCGGAGGCGGCGTTGCGCACCGGCATGCAGGTGCTGGACAGTGGGGAACTGCTGGGGATCTATCCCGAGGGCACGCGCAGCCTCGACGGGCGCCTCTACCGCGGCAAGACGGGAGTGGCACGCCTCGCGATCGAGGCGGGCGTTCCGATCATTCCCGTGGCCATGATCGGCACCGATGTGGCGCAGCCGATCGGCCAAAAGGTGCCGTCCAGAGAAGACATCGGCGTCCGCATCGGCACCCCCATTCACATCAATGCGTATCGCGGCCGCCAAGAAGACCGGGAAGCGCTACGCGAACTCACCGACACCGTCATGGAAGCGATCCGCGACATGTCCGGCCAGGAATACGCAGACCGAGACTCCGCTCAGTACAAGCGTGAACTGGCCATCGCCGAAAGAGAGGCGGAAGGCCGCCAATCCTGACCGCTCGCGTCGAACGCGCCCCACGGGACCTGCGTCTCGCCGGAGCAATCACCCCACCCCTAGAATGAGCGGGAAAACCTCATCTGAAAGGCCTGTCGCATGTCCGTTCGCCGTGTCGCGTTGCTCACCGCCGGAGGCTTCGCCCCCTGCTTGTCCTCAGCCGTTGGCGGCCTTATTGGTCGTTACACCGAGGTAGCACCCGAGGTCGAGATCATCGCCTATCAGCACGGGTACTGGGGTCTGCTCACGGGGACGTCGGTCGTTGTCACGGACGCGGTACGCGAGAAGGCTGGCGTGTTGCACGGATTCGGTGGCTCGCCCATTGGAAACTCGCGCGTCAAGTTCACCAACGTCGAGGACTGCGTCAGGCGCGGGCTGGTCAAGGAAGGCGAGAACCCGCTCGCGGTCGCCGCGGAACAGTTGCGCAAGGACGGCGTCGACGTGCTCCACACCATTGGTGGCGACGACACCAACACGGCCGCGGCCGACCTCGCCAAGTACTTGGAGGAGCACGACTACCCGCTCACGGTGGTGGGCCTGCCCAAGACGATCGACAACGACATCGTCCCGATCCGCCAGAGCCTTGGTGCATGGAGCGCGGCCGATCAAGCGTCCATCTTTGCGCAGAACGTGATTGGCGAGCACCGTTCGTCCCCCCGCATGCTGATTGTGCACGAGGTCATGGGCCGTGCGTGCGGCTGGCTGACGGCGGCCGCGTCGCTGAAGTACCGCGAGTGGCTCGACACCCTCGAGTGGGTGCCCGACATCGGCCTGTCGCGCGAGCGTTGGGACATTCACGCCGTGTACGTTCCCGAGCGGTCGATCGATCTCGACGCGGAAGCCGCGCGCCTCAAGACCGTCATGGACTCGGTGGGCAACGTCAACATCTTCCTGTCGGAGGGCGCAGGCGTGCCCGAGATCATCAAGGAGATCGAGGAGGTGGACGGCACGGTTGAGAGGGACCCCTTCGGTCACGTCAAGCTGGACACCATCAACCCGGGAAACTGGTTCGCTCAGCAATTCGCCGACCGCATCGGCGCCGAAAAGGTCATGGTGCAGAAGTCCGGCTATTTCTCTCGGTCCGCCCGTGCCAACGTCGAAGACCTCCGGCTCATCAAGTCGATGACCGATTTTGCGGTGGAGTGCGCCCTTCGCGGTGAGCCCGGCGTGGTGGGACACGACGAGGAGGACGGCGGTCGCCTCAAGTGCATTGAGTTCCCGCGTATCGCCGGTCACAAGCCTTTCGACACGTCCACGCCTTGGTACATCGATCTGTTGGCCGATATCGGGCAGTCATGACGACCGCCGACGAGAAGCTCGTCGCGGCGGGGGTCGACAGCTACCTGACGTGCGAGGCCAGGCAGCAACCCCACTGGCCCGATGCCGAGGCGCTGCAGCGCGCGGTAGATCGCCTCAAGAAGGTGCCGCCCCTCGTCTTCGCCGGCGAGGCCGACGTGTTGCGCGGCCACCTCGCGGCGGCAGGCCGGGGCGACGCGTTTGTGTTGCAGGGCGGGGACTGCGCCGAGACGTTCGCCGAGGCGACCGCAGACCGGATTCGCAACAAGATCAAGACGATCCTGCAGATGGCCGTCATCCTCACCTACGGAGCGTCGACGCCCGTCGTGAAAATTGGCCGAATGGCGGGCCAGTATGCCAAGCCGCGCTCGTCCGACTCCGAGACCAGGGATGGCGTGACGCTGCCGGCCTACCGGGGTGACATCGTCAACCACTCGTCGTTTGAGCGGGACTCCCGAATTCCCAACCCGGAGCGGCTCGTGGACGCGTACCACGTGTCCGCATCCACCCTGAATCTGATCCGGGCCTTCACCACGGGTGGCTTCGCGGACCTGCGCCGCGTCCATCAGTGGAACCGCGGCTTCGCGGGAAATCGTGCCTACGCCGCGTACGACAAGGTGGCGGGGGAGATCGACCGGGCCGTGCGCTTCATGGAGGCCGCCGGCGGCGACTTTGAGGCACTCAAGACGGTGGAGTTCTTCTCCAGTCACGAGGCATTGCTGCTGGACTATGAGCGGGCTCTCACGCGCATCGACTCACGCTCCGGACTGGCGTACGACTGCTCGGCCCACTTCCTGTGGATCGGCGAACGTACGCGCGAGTTGGGTGGAGCGCACGTCGAGTTCATGTCCAAGATTCACAACCCCATCGGCGTCAAGCTGGGCCCCAGGAGCACCGCGGCCGATGCCGTGGCGCTTGCCGAGCGGCTCAACCCCGACAACATCCCAGGTCGCATCACGTTTGTGGCGCGCATGGGGGCGGACCGGGTGCGCGACGTGCTGCCGGGAATTGTGGCGGGGGTGCGTGATGCGGGTGCGAGCGTCACGTGGCTCACCGACCCGATGCACGGCAACACTTTCACCTCGGAGTCAGGCTTCAAGACCCGCCGGTTCGAGACGATCCTCGACGAGGTCAAGGGCTTCTTCGAGGTGCATCGCGCGCTCGACACCGTTCCCGGCGGGCTGCACGTGGAACTCACGGGCGACGACGTCACCGAGGTCATGGGCGGAACCGCCGAGATCGACGACGAGGGGCTGGCCCGACGCTACGAGACCAAGGTGGACCCTCGGCTCAATCACGAGCAGTCACTCGAGATGGCGTTCCTGGTGTCCGAGTTGTTGTCGGAGCGCAATCAGCCGCCGCTCGAGCAGTTTCCGGTCGACGACTAGTTGTAGGTCAGCACGATTTCAGTTCCGGACTCGACCTGCGTGCCGGGCGACTTGTCTTGGTCGACGATCAGGTTCTTGGAGCTGAAGGGCCACTTGCCGTAGAGCCTGACCTTGAGGCCATCGTCCCTGGCGGCCTTCTCCGCGACCGCTACGTCGAGGCCGACGTAGTCGCCCACCGTGACAAAGGGCTTGCCGTCCGATACCCGCAGGGTGATCGCTGCGGTGCGCGTGGAATCTGAGCCAGGCGCGGGATCGGTCGCATAGACCTCGCCCTTCCTGACGTCGTTGCTGCGACCGTACTCGACGGTCACGTCCATCGCGAAGCTGCTCAAGAGGCTCCTGGCACGCTCCTCAGTAAGGCCAGTGACGTCGGGCACGACGATCGGCTGCGGACCCTTTGACACGACCAGGTCGATGGGCGTGTTCCACGGCACGGACTCGTCGGCGGCCGGGGTGGTGGAGATGACCTCGCCCTCCGGGGCGGTGTCGGAGTACACCGAGTCCGTATTCCCGACCTCGAAACCGCTTTGGCTCAGCGCCTCGATCGCTTCGGCCTGCTGGATGCCTGTCGCGACGGGAACCGTCTCCATGCGCTGGCCCTTTGACACGAGCAACTTGACAGTTTCGCCCTTGCCGATCTGTTGCTGTTCGGCGGGATCGGTGCCGATGACGAGACCCGTGGGGACATCGTCGGAAAAGTCCGTCTGGACGATGACGCCAAGGCCCGCGCTCGTCAGGATGGCGCGCGCGTCGTCGGCCGTTTCGCCCGCCACCGGCGGCACGGTGGTGTAGGCGCCGGGCCCTTGCGTGGTGTACCACCACGCGCCAAGCCCCAGCAGGACGATCAGGGCAGTGACCACCGCGCCGACCCACAGGCCCACGCGGCGGCTCTCGTGGAAGGGCTCGAGGGCCTCGGGGTCGTCGTCAATGATGTCGATATCGAGCGGCGCGAAGGCTGGGGTGCCTGCGCCAATGGGAAGCGCAATGGTCGAGCCGCTCGGGACGTCTTCGAGGACCGCGGTGTCGTCGCCCACCACCGGGACCGTGCCCGACGGCGGATCGGCCCGGCGGTCGAGAGTTGGGTCGTCGATCATCGCGCGCGTCTGCCGTAGCAAGGCGAGAGCGGCGCTGGCGTCCTCAGGGCGATCGTTGGGGTCTCGAGCGGCCAACGCGAGCACCAGGTCGTCGATCTCGGCGGGAAGCCACGGCACATAGGTCGAAGGCGCTGGGATGTCCTCATGAACGTGACGCGCGGCCACCTCGATGGCGCTGGGTGCAGTGAACGGCTGACGGCCGGTGAGCGCCTCGAACAGGAGAATTCCGGTCGCGTAGACGTCGGTGCGGGAATCCGCGGTGCCGTTCGCAACCAGTTCGGGGCCGAGGTAGGCGACGGTCCCCATGATGGTTCCGGTAGAGGTTGAGGTCACCTCGGTCACTGCACGGGCAAGGCCAAAGTCCGCGAGCTTGGGTCGGCCGTCCTCGTCGATAAGCACGTTTTCGGGCTTGACGTCACGATGCACCAGGCCCTTCCGGTGTGCGGCGCTGAGCGCGTCCAGGACGGCCTCGACGATGCCGAGAGCCTCGCCGACGGGCAGCGTCGCCTCGTGGTGCAGTCGCGCGCGCAGGTTCTCGCCGTCGACGTACTCCATCGTGAGATACGAGATGTCGCCGTCGGTGCCTTGGTCGTAGACCCGCACCATGCCGGGGTGGGTCAGCCGCGCCGAGGCCTTCGCTTCGCGGCGGAAGCGGGAGGCGAACTCCTGGCGTTCGGCGTCCGACCCGAGATTGGCGTGCATCACCTTGACGGCCACGAGTCGTTCGAGGCGGCGATCGAGTGCGAGGTACACGGTCGCCATGCCGCCCGAGGCCACGCGCTCGCGCACCTCGTAGCGGCCGTCGATTAGACGGCCGAGCATGGGGTCGGTGAGCGTCTCGGCCACAGTCTCATTCTACGTAGTCGTTATGGGGCAAGCGTGGGAGGCCGTTCCGATTGTGATCTAGTCGAAACGCGCCATCAAGGACTTCACTGATGCAACGTATCGGACCGTGTCAGAGTTCATTCCTCTTTCGCGTACGGAGCGTTCTCCCTGGTAATAGCCCGCAATTGCGGTGTCGAGTGAGGTGCCATTGCGTTGAAGTTGGCGCAGAATCGCGACACCGGCCGTCACATTGTCTTGTGCGACAAGCAGGTTGAGGTGGCGTCCCACCAAACCCGAGGCCCATTCGCCCGAGGACGGGATCACCTGCATGCACCCCACCGCGTTGGCGGGGGAGACCGCTCTTTGGTTGAAACCGGACTCCTGGTAGGCGATCGCCTGAGCGAGGGCGGGGTCGACTCCCATGCTCCTCGCAGTGTCGATGACGAGTTGCTGCATCTGCGTGCGGCTGGGCACGCTCATCGAGTTGAGGGTCGCCTTGTTCACGTTTGCGGCGGCGACCACCGCGGTCGAGTAGGTGCGACCCAGGAACGTGTCGCCCACGAGGCCGGAAGGGGTGCCGCCGGGCACCGTGATGGCCTGGCCGATGCGAATGAGCGAAGGATTCGCAATGTTGTTGGTCTGAGCGAGGGCGGACACCGTGGTGCCGTAGCGCCTCGCGATCGCCGCCATGGTGTCTCCCGCACGCACTATGTACGCGGACGTCGTCGACGACAGTGAACCCACGTTCTTGTCGGTGGCCACGACGGGAGCACCCGCGAGCCCGGGCACGGTGAGCGCTTGACCCGCGCGAATGAGGGACGGGTTGCTGAGGCGGTTTGCCTGAGCCAGAGACGTCACAGAGGTGTTGACGCTGCGCGCGATCGACCACAGGGTGTCGCCGCTACGGACGATGTAGGTGGAAGTCTGGCTCGCCTGGGGCGCGGCGAGGAAGGACGTCGGCGCGGCAGGTGGTGCGGTCGCACCGGGAATGACCAGGGTTTGGCCGATGCGGATGGTCGCTGCCGCGTTGAGCGAGTTCGCCCGCCGCAGGTCCATGACGGTGACGCCGTACGCGGCAGCCAGGTCCCATGCGGTGTCGCCGGCCACCACCACGTGTGTGACCCGTGAGGGCCGTGGTGATGCGGTCGGGATGATGAGGTGCTCGCCGATGTAGATCGTGGCGCGCGCGTCGAGTTCGTTGGCGGCGATGATGCTCGCCGTGGGAACGCCGTACTTGGCGGCGAGCCGTGACACCGTGTCGCCTGGTGCCACCACGTGGTCGGTGGCGGCTTGCGCCGGCATCGAGACGAGGGCGAGCGCGGCGGTGGTGGTCAGCGAGGTGGTGATCGTCCTCAACGCTCCGGTGCGCACATCCATGGAGACTCCTCTGGCAATGGGTGCCACCGTGATACTCACGGGGCGTGTGTGACATATGTGACAAGAGTGACTGTAGTTCTTTGCGCCGTCGGGCACAAGAGACGCGAGGGGAATGGCTACGCTGGGAGGGTGAGCGAATGGTTGAGTGTTCCCGAGTGTGCCGAGGTTCTTGGCGTGCCGCTATCCCGCGTCAGGGAGTTGTTGCGAGAGCGCCATCTGATCGCCGTGAGGCGCGGGCAAAACAACGCGTTGTATCTGCCAGCAGGGCAGATCATCGACGGCGAGGACGGACCCGAGGTGCTTCCCACCGTGCGCGGCACGGTCATCGTGTTGGCTGACGCGGGACTGAGTGACGACGTCATCGTCGAGTGGCTCACCACCGCGAACGACGAACTGGGGGAGTCACCCCTGGACGCGTTGAGATCCGGCAAACGCGCCCCCGTGCGGCGCCTCGCGCAAACCGTCTTCTAGAACCCGTCCTTCTGCGCGGTGACTAGGCGGTGCGGGTCACCGTCGTGTCGATGAGGCTCTCAAGCCGCGCACGATGCGCAGCTTCCATGGCAAGAGCGTCCAGCGACTGGCGTGCCTGCTGCGCGTACTCGTGAATCTGAAGTTCCACCGCATCCACCGCGCCCGACGCCCTCAACACGTCGACCGCCGCGGCAATGTCGGCCTCCGAAGCGGAATCAACGCCCACGGTGTCCGTGAGCACGTCACGACCAGCGGCGTCGGCGCGGGCAAGGGCAAGCGACAGCAGCAGCGTGCGCTTGCCCTCGCGCAGATCATCGCCCGCCGGCTTGCCGGTGATCTCCGGCGATCCCATGGCACCCAGTACGTCGTCCCGAAGTTGGAAGGCGATCCCCATCGGCACGCCGACCGCCGCCCACGCGTCCACCACCTCCGCATCCGAGCCGGCGAGCGCCGATCCCAAGGCGAGGGGGCCTTCGGCGGTGTACGACGCCGTCTTCGCACGCATCGTCGCAAAGATCACCTGCGTCTGCGCGCCAAGGTCCTGCAACGGTTGCGCCGCGAGGCGAATATCGAGGTACTGGCCGGCGGTACACAGACTTCCCATGGTGCTGAACCGTCGACCGACTGCGGTGGCTATGTCCCCCGGGAGTCCTGCAATCGCCGTGGTCAGCAGCTGTTGGCAGGCCATCAAGGCGAGGTCGCCGGCGAGAATGGCGCCGCCCTCGCCGAACCGTGCCGCGTCGCCCAGCCAGGAGTTGTGCGCGTGGAGCGACTCAAGTGCGCGGTGCGTCGACGGCATCCCGCGGCGAGTGTCGGAACGGTCCAAGACGTCGTCGTGGATGAGCGCCGCTGTCTGGAAGATCTCGACTGCCCCGGCCACGAGGGCCGCACGGTCGGGCTCCTCACCGCCGCTCGCGTCGTGAGCCGTGAGAACCAGGAGCGCGCGCACCCGCTTGCCCTTCGCGGCCAAAGCGGCAACCGGAGCAAGCAGTTCCTCGGGGCTGTGAGTCGCCGGTGAGATGTCGGTGGCGAGGCGATCGAGGGCGGTCGCGATGACCTCATCGAGGCGGGCGCGGCGTGCGTCGTCGTCCATGCGGACAGCCTAGGGCGGATGTCGTACCCAGGCGTGCGTCGGGCATTCCCCCCACAGCTAGCCGGCAGGAGAACCCCATGACGACGTGATTGCGGCGACCCTGTCGCCATGGCCTTAAAGCTGAGCGACCCCGGCGAACTGATCGCCACCATTCCCCTGATGCTGGGTTTCACGCCCGTAGAATCCGTGGTGGTGGTCGGCCTCACCGCATCGGGCACGATGAGCCCCGTGTTGCGAGCCGACGCCGGCGACTTCGCCGTTGCCGAGGGCGCCGAGGCGCTGTGCCGGGTGGTGGGGGCGCAGTTGTCTCGGGCAGGGGCAAGTCGCGCGATTCTCGTGGGATATGGCAGCGGGCAGAAAACGGTCGTGGCGGCGCGACAGGCGCTCGCTGCGCACGTCGACGTGGTGGACGCGTGGACGGTCGCGCACGGCCGGTATCGATCCCCGGAGTGCGTCGATCCCCGGTGCTGTCCCGACGCGGGCCGTGTGGTTCCCGCGCCACCCGAGGTGGTCGCCCGGGCATTCGCATCGCGCCCTCACCGCACGCTCGACCTTGCGAAGGGCCCGGCGGACCGTCGGCGCAAAGCGCGGCGGGCGCACGACCGGTCGTGGGCATCCAGACCCAAGGACATCGTGCGTTGGCGTCAGCAGCGACTCGAAGCGTGGCGAGTCGCCTTGGGCGAGGCGGCGGACGGCCGCCTTCCGACCGATGCCGACGTGGGCAAGCTCGGGGCCGGATTGCGCGACGTGGCCGTCAGAGACGCGATCGTGATCGATCTGGTCCCGGGCAAGGGGAGCGTGGCCGAGTCGCTGTGCGTTGACCCGTCGGCGCCAGGGGTGCGGGAGGCGCTTGCCGTGATGCTCCTGCCAGCATCGGCCGTCGCTCCGCACGCAGGGCTTGTGGACGCCCTGGAGAGGCTCGCATCGCACGTGACGTGGTTGTGTCCTCGCGACATTGCGCCGGCGATGACCGTCCTGGGCTTGGCGCGGTGGTGGCACGGGGACGAGTCGGGCGCGGCTCACGCCGTCGGGCTGGCCCTGGGCGATGACCCCCACTATCGCCTCGCAGAACTGATCCAGTGTGCGATTGACGCCCGCATGCCGCCGGGATGGCTCGCGGCAGCGTGAGCGTTACGTCGAGAATGTGCAGTTTCGAGCCCAAGGGAACTGTCGACGGGGTAGGCGACGTTGACAGAGGCGTTACACTTTAATGGATTTGCAGGCGGTGATGAGAGCCGCGGCAGCCCCCCCATGTGCTCGAGAGGACTCTTGTGCCGTCTGATCGTTCCGGTGTTGCCAGCGCAACGCGAGCCGGTTCGTCTGTCACCACCGGAGAGTCGGGCCGCAACTCGACTCCCACCCCACTGAAGGAGAAAGCCACGTCCGCTTCTGCCCCCATCGAGGACATCGCTCCCACTGCTGCCCCGCGTGCCACCAAGGGCGCGGGCCCTGCACGCTCCAAAGCAAGCAGGGCTAAGGCGGCGGCCGCGGCTGCGCCCCACCCTGATGAGCCCGAGGTGGTTCCGGAAGAAGCTGAACCCAAGCTCGACGAGGAGCCCAAGCCCGACGCTGACGCCGACGAGCCGGAAGAGATCGTCGGCTTCGTCATTTCCGGCGAAGACGACGACGCGCCCGTTCAGCAGGTGATGACGGCCGGAGCTACGGCCGACCCCGTGAAGGACTACCTCAAGCAGATC
>DGBM01000273.1 GCA_002384765.1 Demequinaceae bacterium UBA4004 | reverse complement strand
GAGTCAGACCTGATGCGCCTCGCCGCCGGCGGCACCTCGCCCAAGAAGACGTCCTAGCACGTGAAGGGAGCCCGATGAACGAGATCAGAAACATCTCCATCACTCGCAATGACGCCTCCGGGCGCTACCACATCACAGTGGATGGCCAGGAGGCCGGATTCGTGGCATTCGAGCAGTCAGATACCCACATCGCCTTCACCCATACCGAGTTGCTCGACGCTTTCCAAGGTCAGGGAGTCGGCTCTCGCCTCGCGGCAGAGGCGCTTGCCGACGCCGCTTCGCAAGGCCTCACCATCATTCCGCTGTGCCCCTACATGGCCCGCTACCTGGAGCGTCACCCCATCGACGGCGCCAGGATCGACTGGCCGACCAGTCCGCCGCGGTCATGATGACCGGGCCGCGCGCAGACGTCATGCCGTCGCGCGAGGTGCCGCTGGGTGGCCTGCGTTCCATGAACGTCCAACGCGCCTTGCCGCAACGCGCGCTTCCCACGGTGGGCGCCTGGTGCTTTCTAGACCGCTTTGGGCCGCAGCGCACCACCATGAGGGTGGAACCGCATCCCCACATGGGCCTGCAGACCGTCACATGGCCGCTCGCGGGCGAGATGCGCCATCGCGACTCGCTCGGCTCCGACGTGGTGTTGCGCGCTGGCCAACTCAACCTGATGACGAGCGGCGCCGGCATCGCGCACTCGGAGTACTCGCTTGGCGACGGGGATGACGAAATCGACGCTGTGCAGCTGTGGGTCGCCCTACCGGAGGCTACCCGTCACGGCGAGCGCGGTTTCGAGCGTCACGAGAGCCTTCCCACGCTTTCCCTCGCGGCGGATCACGGCGCCGACGCCGACGCCACCGTCGTCATGGGCACCCTTGCGGGTGTCGCATCCCCCGCAACCATCCACACTCCCCTGGTAGGAGCCCAGATATGCATCGCCCCTGGCTCGAGCGTCGGCATTCCCCTTGAGGCTGCGTGGGAGCATGCCGTGGTGGTGCTCGACGGCGAACTCGACGTTCACGCGTCGTCCGCGCCAGGAGACGGCCCCACGCGCCCTGGCCGCAACGACCTCCTCTACCTCGGCACCGGTCGCGACCGCGTGAACGTGGCGTCAGAGAAGGGCGCGCTCGTGTTCCTGTTGGGCGGTGAGCCCTTCGCCGAAAACCTGGTCATGTGGTGGAACTTCGTGGGCCGTAGCCACGAGGAGATCGTGGAGGCTTGGGACGCGTGGCAGGGCCGCTCGGCGCGCTTTGGCGAGGTGGACGGCCATGGGGACGTGCGCATTCCCGCCCCGCCGATGCCCGCCGTGCGGCTCACCCCGCGCCGCCGGCGGTAGGTCGCGCACACCGATCCCACCGCGCCGCTAACGTGAGGGCATGAGCCCCCTCTCCGGTACCCAGGTCCACCTTTCCCACGGCGCGCAGACCGCCACTATCGCCACCGTCGGCGCTGCGCTACGCACCTACAGCGTCGGCGGCAGTGACGTCGTGGTGCGCTTTCGCGAGGACGAGGTCGCACCCGCCTTCCATGGCAAGGTGCTGACGCCGTGGCCCAACCGTCTCGCGGACGGTGCCTACTCCTTCGGCGGCCGCGACCTGCAGCTGGCGATCAGCGAGCCCTCCCGCCACACTGCCTTGCACGGGCTGTCGTGCTGGGACGACTGGGCGGTGGCAGAGGCATCGGCCGATGCGGCGACGCTCGTACTCGACCTCCCGGCTAGTCCCGGCTACCCGTTCTCGCTGCGCGTGAGCGTCGCCTACGCGCTCACCGACGACGGGCTCACCATCACCACGACCGCCCTCAACACGGGCGCGACCGCCCTGCCGTACGGCGTCGGCTACCACCCGTGGATCTCGCCGGGCACCGGGTCTCTCGACGATTGCACGCTCGAGGTGGGCGCGGACAGCCTGGTCACGGTGGACGACCGGCTACTGCCCACCGGCACCACTCGCGTGGCAGGAGACATGGACTATCGCGAGGCGCGCACGCTCGCGGGCTCCGACCTTGACCACGCCTTTGCGGATCCGATCCGCGACGCCGACGGCCGCTCGTGGGCGCGCCTCACGCGCGGCGACGGGTCCACGGTGGCGATCTGGATGGACGGCGCCGCGAAGGCGTGGCAGGTGTGCACGGGCAACCACATCAGCCCCGCGTCTGCGCAACGCTCGGGCGTGGCCATCGAGCCGATGTCCTGCATCGCCGACGCCTTCCGCACGGGCGACATGCTGGTCACCCTGGAGCCCGGCGAGGCTCACACGCTGGTGTGGGGCATGGCGCTTCTGTAGAGTCGGCCACGCTCTGCACAGCTACCAGCGGGACAGCCACCAGTTGCGCATATAGTCTGTTGGTTGTGCATACAGCGCCGGGGTTGATCACCCACCACTTCGGTTCCAAGGTGGCCCTGCGCTCGGAGTGCGACGCCGAGGTGCTTCGCCGCTACCAGGCCCTCAAGGACGACGCGCGCGTCGCCATGAAAGCCAGCGTCAACGCGGGCGTCGTGCGCCCCTCTCTGGACGAAGAGGCACGGCTGCGTTATCTCCTCTCCCGGCCCATCGGCACCCTTCTTGTCGAACTCCTGACGGAAGGCCTGTTCACCACGCGCCAGATGCTGGACGACTACCTGGACTACGTGGGAGACCCTCCCGGGGAGGATGCCCGAGCCGACGATGCCGCCGCGTGACGTCGAGGCGCCATCCACCCGTTCCTCACCTCAAGAAGGCACACCATGTCCAGCAATGTTTCAGATGGCACCATGGCCATCGAAGTCGAGGGCCTCACCAAGAACTTCGGCGCCGTCCAAGCGCTATGCGGACTCGATCTCTCGGTTCCCACTGGCCAGGTGACAGGCTTTCTTGGTCCCAACGGCTCGGGCAAGACGACCACCATCCGCGTGTTGCTGGGCCTGCTCAGGGCCGACGGCGGTCGCGCGTCACTCCTGGGCGGCGATCCCTGGGTCGACGCGGTCGCCCTCCATCGGCGCATCGCCTACGTTCCCGGCGACGTCACACTGTGGCCTAATCTCACGGGTGGCGAAGCCATCGACATCCTTGTCAGGCTCTCCGGTCCACTCGATCCCCAGCGCAAGGCGCTGATGCTGGACCGTTTCGAGCTCGACCCGACCAAGAAGGCCCGGACATACTCGAAGGGCAACAGGCAGAAGGTGGCGCTTGTCGCCGCGCTCGCGTCGGACGCCGAACTGCTGCT
>DGBM01000042.1:9259-10133 GCA_002384765.1 Demequinaceae bacterium UBA4004 | reverse complement strand
GAGAACCCGTACGTCACGACGATGGCGACAAGCACCGCCACCGCGAACGCTCCGATGAAGTTGCCGAGGAAGACGAGCCCCCAGTTGCGGAGCACTCCACGGATGGTGACTCCCGGACGCTTGTCGAGCCATGCCAGCGGCGCGAGCACGAACACCCCGGTGAGCAGGTCGTAGCCGAGCAGGTACAGCATGATGAACCCGACGGGGAACAGCAGCGCCCCCAGGAGCGGGATTCCGGTGGTCACGCTGACGGTGACCGCGAAGGCCGCGGCGATCGCGAGCACAGCGCCGCCCATGATGGATCGGATCAGGGTGTCGCGGGTGGAGAGCATCACCTTGGAGGCGCCGGCGTCGATGACGACGCCGATCAGATCCGCGGGCTTGACGTACGTCATGGATGGTCCCCTTCGATTCGGCCACCGGCCGGACTCGACCGATCCCATGACGCTAGGCGGGCCATGTTTCACCGCCGCGCGTCGGCGGGAATCATCTGGTTACCCTCTGCTCTCAACCGCGGCCGCGGGATTGTGAGAAGGGTGCGTCAGGGTGCCGAGGATGCGGCCTGCAGCGACGACTGCACCCAGCTGCGTAGTTGGGGAGCGGGGAGCGCCCCCACCGATCGCGACGCCTCGGTGCCGCCGGCGTAGAACAGCAGCGTGGGGATGCCGGTGATGCTGTGCCGGGCGGACACCTGCGGTGAATCGTCGGCGTTCACCTTCACGACCTTCAGCCGGCCCGCGTTCTCCGCCGCGAGCTGTTCGACGACGGGCGCGATAGCCCGGCACGGCCCGCACCACGGAGCCCACACGTCCACAAGCACCGGCAGGCTCGCCTCGGTGACGGCCGCATCGAACGTGCTGTCGTCGGCGGAGAC
>DGBM01000042.1:0-9222 GCA_002384765.1 Demequinaceae bacterium UBA4004 | reverse complement strand
CAGGTGGCGACAGACCCGTCGGATGCTGCGCTCATCACCACCACCCTACGGAACCGCGGGCGGCACCGCTGCGGGTGCGCCGCAGGACGGCCTCTACCTCGCGCAGCGACGGCTCCATCAGCCACTCGCCGTCGACGTAGACCACGGGCGTGTGGAGACGGCCCGCGGCGAGCCGGTCCAGGCGCGCGTACACGTCCTGCCGCTCGTCCAGGTCCACGTACTCGTAGCCGATGCCGGACCGATCCAGCGCGCGGCGGAGCATCTGCGTGAGGCCGCACCACCGGTTGCCGTAGATCACGATCTGGCCCGCACGGCTCCCGGATGCGTGCCGCGGGGTCACGTCGATGATCGTCATGCGTTCCCCTCCTCACCGGAGTCGGCGGAGCCGGATGCGGATGCCGCCGGGGTGCCCGCGACCGCATCCATCGCCGCCAGCAGTTCGTCGAAATCGGGCAGGTGCTTCAGTTGCGGCGAGACCGACGCCCACCGGATCACGCCGTCGCCGTCGATGAGGTAGACGGCGCGTTCGCTGTGGCCGTCGCCCTCGCGCCACACCTGATACGCCCGCGCGGTCTCCCCCCTCGGCTGGAAGTCGCTCAGCAGCGGGTAGCGGATGCCGCGGACGGCCGCCCACGCCCCGTGACTGTAGATGGAGTCGACGGAGACGGCGAGCAACCGGAAACCGCGCGAGGCGAACTCCGCGTACTCCTGCTCGTACAACTCGAGCTGCACGCTGCATCCGGGACTCCAGTCCAGCGGGTAGAAGACCAGCGCGACGGGGGTGCCGCGGAAATCGCTCAGACGCACCGTGGTGCCGCTGGCGTCGGGTAGGGCGAAGTCCGGAGCGGGTGTCCCCGGCTCAAGCCCCGTCGACGCCCGCTCCCCGTCCATCGGGGGCGCGGTGCGGAACAGGTCCCGCACCGCGCCGAGGCCACCGGACTCGGCACCGGCGGGCGCCGACTGCTCGAGGCGCGTCTGTCCGTCGAGCAGGTCGATGCCGTTCATCGGACCCTCGCCTCCGCCTCCTGTATCTGCGGGTTCGCGTCGGCGCTCACCCCGGCGCGTACGGCCGGCTGAGCCCCGCCCTCCACCGCGATCCGTCGTGGCTTGGCGGCCGCGCGCAATGGCATCTGCACCGTCAGCACGCCATCGCGAAAGTCGGCGGTGATCGCGTCCGCATCCACGTCGTCGCCGAGCGTGAACTGGCGCACAACGCTCGCCGCGCCCCGCTCGCGTACGAGCCACTGGGCCTTCTCGTCGGTGCGCTCCTCGGTGCGCTCGGCGCGCAGTGTCAACTGCCCGCCTTCGACGGATACGTCGATGGCGGAGGGGTCGAAGCCAGGCAGATCCATCTCCAGCATGTAGTGGCCGTCAGCCCGATAGACGTTCACGGGGGCGCTCACCCAGGTGGGCGAGCCGAGCCCGGAGAACAATGCCGAACTCATCCGATCCAGGTCGCGGAAGGTATCGAACAGTGTCATCATCACTCTCCTTCGATCTGTGGTGGCACCCTGCGGTGTCACGACTCCATTCTAAGAGTTGAGTCGCCACGGCTCAAGTATCAGATCGGACTCGAGTATGAGATCGGGTCAATCCCACACGGGCACGCGGCCGGGGGCGTACCGCTCCCCGGCGGCGCCGTGGGGCAGGATGCTGCGCACCTGATCGAGCTCTTCGTCGGTGAACTGCACGTCGGCGGCGGCAGCGTTCTCGGCGACCCGGTCGGGGTTGCGGCTGCCCGGGATCGGCACGAGGTCGGGCCGCTGGGCGAGCAGCCACGCGAGCGCGAACTGGGCGAGGGTGATGCCCTTGGCGTCGGCGAGGGNNGGCGAGTAGGCGACGAAGCCGATGCCCAGCTCGTCCAGGGTGGGGAACACGCTCTCCACGCCCCGTTCGAACAGGGAGTACTCGGTCTGCAGGACGGTGACCGGCTGCACGGCGTGGGCTCGGCGGATGGTGTTGGGGCCGGCCTCTGACAGGCCGAAGTATCGCACCGACCCCGCGTCGATGAGGTCCTTCACCGTGCCGGCCACGTCCTCGATGGGCACGGCCGGGTCGACGCGGTGCTGGTACAGAATGTCGATGACGTCGGTGCCGAGGTGGCGGAGGCTGTTCCGCACCACCTCGCGGATGTGTTCGGGCCGGCTGTTGAGCGGACCCTCCGGCGTGAGCCCGAACTTGGTAGCGATCACGATCTCGTCGCGGAAGCTCTTCACGGCGCGCCCCAGGACCTTCTCGTTCTCGCCCCAGCCGTAGAGCTCCGCGGTGTCGAACAGAGTCACTCCGAGCTCGTGTGCGCGCTGGATCGCCCGGATGCCGGTGGCCTCGTCGCTGGGCCCGTACGCGAGGTTGATGCCCATAGCCCCGTATCCGATTGCCGACACGACGGGCCCATCGTGTCCGAGTGTGCGCTGCTGCATTCTTCGTCTCCTCCTCCGTGCCGGTGCCCGGCACCCTCTCGACGCTACGCCGGGCCGACGGGGGCCAGGGCAGGTCGGTGCGCGGCGAAGAAGTCCCCGATCGTCGCGGTCGCGGCGAGGACTGAACACCCCCGGGCACCCCCCGGGGGCCCTACCGGACGACGGGAAGTCCGGTCGCAGCGGACGCCTCTTCGAGTGACCCCAGGTCGGTGACGTCGCGGAAGCCGGCGTCCGTCAGGAGTCGCGCGGCCTGGGCGGAGCGGTTGCCCGACCTGCAGTACACGAGGTATCCGGCTGCCGGGTCGAGAGCTGGTGTCGCGGCGGCGAATTCTCCGCCGGTGAGGTCGAGCAGGCGTGCGCCATCAAGATGGCCCTCGGCGTACTCACCCGGTGAGCGCACGTCGATGACGATCCTGCCGGCCGAAACGGCCACAGGCTCGACCACCGCGCTCGCGCAGCCGGTCAGCGCGAACGTGACGGCGATGAGGCCGGCAAGAGGGACGCGGACGCGGGACATCGCGGTCTGGTGGTCGCGGGCTCAGCGACCGAACAGCCGGGCGAGGACCCCGCCGCCGCGTCGCGACTGCGCGGCCTCGATCTCCATGGGCGTGTGCTTGCCGCCGCACCATGCCGACGCCGGCACGGTCGCCCGCACCGCCTGCACGTGCTGGCCGCACCCGGCCCAGGTGGTCTTGCCGCACACGCGGCACGTCACTGCTTGGCACATCGTGCGGAGTCCTCTCCTCGTACCCGAGCAATACCCTGTGGGGTATCACCACCCTACCTGCGGGGAGCCTCACGTTCAAATCTCCCCAGGCGGGTGCACGAAGGTGTGTTCCCACGACAGTCACACATCCTCGCTGCCGACGAGTCCCGGTTCGAGAACGTCACGATGCTCGGCGTCGACGAGGACGTCTGGGATCACGTCGACCCGCGTCGGCGGGGCCCGAAGGAGTTGACCGGGATAGTCGACCTGAGCCGCGACACCACAGGAAGGACACGGGCCAGGCTGCTGGATCTGGTACCCGGCAGGTCGGGGAAGGGGTACGCATCGTGGCTCGAAGGCTGCGATATCGCACGCCTGGGCCGCACGCACCGTGCCTGGCGCGCCAGCACTACCCCCGCTTCCGCCCCCAGCAGCCGACGCTCTCCCAGCGAGCTTCAGTCCGCGCTACGGCCTCCTCAGCCGTCGACGGCTATCGAGGATTCACGGGTGGGGAGCACGACAGTCGCCGATCCAGGCGCGGTCGTCTCGCCCCGCTGGTTCTCAGCCCATACTTCGAGATCGACGAGATGCCGGCCATCCTCCTCATACACCTTCGATATCCGACCATGGCCGGTCAGCGTGTCTCCGAGAACAGCGTACCGACGGTTCGAGTACTCCAGCTCCATCAACCAGCCCGTGCTTCCTACCCACGTCTGAAGTGTCTGGATAATCACTTCACCGTGGAACGGACCATGTATTACCCGCTCCTCGTAACCCTCATGTCGCGCCCACCCTTCGTCATAGTGAATACGATGGGGGTTGAGCGTCACGGCTGACATCATGAACAGCTGGGCCGCCCCGATCGTCGCCGTGAGCACGGGAATCTCATCGCCAACCGTACAATCATCCCACAACACCATGACTATCGTCCTTACCTTGAAATGATTGTCTGCTCCACGACGACCACGTCCCGCTCAGACTCGTCGCGATACGTGGTTTCCATAGTCGTGAATACGAGCGGACCGGACTTTCCTTGACGTTCAGTGATCGCTGCCAGCCTGGTCCTCCGAGTCAGAACATCACCGTCTCGAACTGGGCGGCGGTATCTAACCTTCAGTCCGCCGGCCATCGTGCGAGGCAGTGGCACCGGAGGCAACTCCACGCTAAAGAGGCCACCCGAGGCCGGGATCCCGTCTTCTTTCAGCATGGCCGGAGGAGCCATCACGGTGAATGGGATGGAGTAGAACTGGAACGGCGCGATGATCGCGCCGAATGGCGACGCACTCGCAGCGGAGTCGTCGATGAACAGCGGATTCGGCGCCGGCGTCAACGTCACCGCGTTGGCATACCGAATCATCTCCTCACGATGAAAAGCTACGGTCTCGTCCGGACCCTCTCTGCCGATGTACGAGAGGATCTCCTCAGTCAGAACACCGCTCGACTCTGTCATTACCTATTTCCTCCGCACATCACTATCCGATAACGTCCCGTCCGGCTCGCCAGTCTGCGATCGCATCCAGTCGAGTAGTGCTGACACTTCGGTATCCAAGCTCGCACGATCGGCGGAATTGTCGATCACATAGTCCGCGATAGCACGCCACTGCTGTGCGGACGGCTGTGATGCCATTCGAGAATCGATCTCGTCGAGCTGCATGCCTCTATCCCGAAGACGATGAACCCGAACCGTATCGGGGGCGTCGACAATCACACGTAGCCAGCCTGGGCCCATAAAGTCCTTCGGCAAGGGCATCTCCACCACCACCTCGCGAGCGTCCAGAGCCTCAACCTGTCGATCCAAGCGGGCGCGGATGGCCGGGTGAGTGTACTTCTCCAATTCCGCGAGCAGTTCGGGATCCCCGAAGACGATGCGGCCGAGCGCTCGGCGGTCGACACGTCCGTCGACGCGAACCTCCGGCCACCGCGCAATGACCGACTCAAACGCCTCCCCGCCGGGTTCAAGCACCTCGTGCCCCGCCTGGTCCGCGTCGAGAACGACGACGCCCCGCTCTCTCAACGCGCTCGAAACAGCAGACTTTCCCGAGCCGATCCCACCACTCAGCAACACCCGTACCGCAGGAGAGCCCACTCGCCTAGACCACCCCAAGATTAGAAAGGCGGTTCAATTCCGCCTGGCCGATACCGATCTGAGCATACACCTCTGCGTTGTCTTGCCCCACTGTCGGTGCTGGACGCGCTGACCATGCCAAGCTGCTGTGCCGCGCGGGCGAGCCAGGAGATGTGATGCGCTGCCCGTCGACTTCGATTTCACTCCAGTACTTGCGGTACGCCAGCTGGGGGTCCCGCGCCGAAGACGCCGGATCGTTGACGGGAGTAATCGAAATTCCCCTGCGTTGCCCCTCCTCGAACAGTTCCTGTTTGGTGTACAGGGACGTCAGCTCGCTAGTGAAGTAGTCCGCGACATCGTAAAGGTCGCCGGATCTCGTGAAGGCTGGTCCCCGCAGCGATTCGTCGAGGGCCCCTTCCAGACCGGTCTTCTCGTTGATCCACGCAGCCAAGGAGTCCCAGTGAGCCGGCATCAGCGCCAGCACCGCCGCGAATCCGTCCTTCGTCGGATAGTGTCCGAACGGAGCGGACAGTGCGCGCTTGCTGCCGTGGCGAGTTCGCAGCTCCTGATCATCGATGAAACCCGACACACCTGCTTCACCCGACGCAGTGGCTACGGCCTGCTGCAGGGAGACCTCTACCAACTGACCTGGACCGCCCTGATTGACCACCCGAACCGCTGCGAGGGTTGTAAAGGAGACCAGGTAGCTCGCGTAGATGTGGCTCAATTCCGCGACCGGGGCCGGAGCCACCGGGGGGCGATCAACGTCGCCCGTCGAGAAGGTGAGCCCTCCGGTCGCCCAGCCGATGAAGTCGTTGCCGGACCAATCCTGGAAGGGCCCGGTCAGGCCAAAAGGAGTGATCGCGGAGACAATGAGACTCTTGTTCGCCTCCATGAGACCAGAGACGTCGAGGGAGCGGATCGAAGCCGCGTCCCCCGATATCGCGACAACGTCCACTGTCGATGCGAGCCGATCCAATATGCCGCGCCCATCGCCGGTAGCGAAGTCAAGGGTGATGGAACGCTTGGATGTATTCATGTACGCCCAGTAGAGGCTCCGATTCCGACCCGGGATTTGCCCCAGAAACGGTCCTCGATCGCGCAGCGGATCTCCCCCGGGCCGCTCGACCCGGATGACATCCGCTCCTAGATCGGCGAGCAATTTAGTGCCGTACACGCCCTTCTCGTCCGTCAGGTCGAGAACACGCAAGCCGGACAACTCTGTCATGACTTCCTCCGTTGGTTGCAAAGTAGGCCGCGCTTGCCTTGCTCAAGTTCATAGCGCGCGGGCCAGCGACCTTCGGCCCCGCGCGTCTGGACCCCGAGACCCTACGCAGGCTCCGGCCACTCATCGCGCCAAAGGTGACGGACCCATCGAAGGTAGGGCGCTTTGAACGTCAGGTCAGGATCCGCGGTCTCGAACACGACCCCTTCTGATGCGAGCGATACGCGATCCTCGTGGCTCAGGCCCAGAACGTCCTCGAGCAAGTAGCCATTGTGTTGTCCAATCGCCGGCGTCCCCTGGCGCATCTCTGCGGGTGTTTCGGACATCTTCACCGGGAAGTTCAGCGACATCTCCTTCCCCACCCTCACCTGGTCGCCGATGAAGAATGCGCGCCTAGCTTCGAGCTGGGGGTCGACGATCATGTCAGCCTGGTCCTCAACGAGACCAGCGGGACATCCGGCTTGCTGTAGCCGGTACACAAGATCCCGACTGTGGTATTGCGATGTCCACTCAGATATTGCACTGTCGAGCTCATCGGCGTGTTGGGCTCGGCGTGCGGCCGTGACGAATCTGTCATCGGAGACGAACTCGCATCCGCTGGCCACGGTGCGGAGCGCATCCCAGTGTGCATCCTCCCAGCAGGAGATGGCGATCCACCGCTCGACGCCAGCGGCCGGGTACACCCCCTGGGGTGCCGCCCAAGGTACACGGTTGCCTGTCCGGCCCTGGGATATGTCGTTGGCGAAGTAGTTCAGCATGACGGGCCCGATCGCCGCCACAGCCACCTCATATTGAGACATGTCGATGACCTGCCCCTCGCCAGTGGCGTCTCGATGCAACAGTGCGCCGATGATCGACAACGCAGCTTGCATACCACCGGAGAAGTCAGGGTACGAAAAGCTGCCGAGACCCGCAGCCGGACGGTCGGGCCAACCCGTCATGTGATCGATGCCGGAGATTGGCGCTTGGTTAGGCCCCCATGCCTTGTACGAGAAGTACGGCGATTCCTCGTCATATCCGAATCCGGGAAGACCAATGTAGATGATGTCGGACCTCAACGCCACGACATCCTCGGCGCGCAATTCCACGCTCTTGATCGCGCTGGCCGAATAATTGATCATGACGACGTCAGACTTCTTGATCAGTTCCTCCAACACCGGCCTGCCTTTGGGATGTGTGATGTTGAGACCCAGGCTCATCTTCCCGGACAGATACTCTGCCCCCATGGCTTCGACTTCGAACTTCACAAGTGGGTTGGTATCGGGCGGGAGCCACGATGCGGACGACGCTCGGATCAGGTCCGGTGCCATGAGGTTCTCCACTTTGATGACCTCCGCCCCCAAAGCAGAGAGGTACCGCGAGCAGGTGGGCGCCGCGATCGCCTGCCCGAACTCGAGGACGCGGATGCCGTCGAGAGGCATCGGGGGGTGATCTACCATGAACACTCTCCAGTCGCCGCCGAGGCGGCAGTCGTGCCGAGCATCCTCTTCGATGCCCGGCCATTAGGTTGAAGGGTAGGCTATGAGTTGTTCCGGTTTCGCGCAAGAGCGACCTCCGCGGCATGTTGCGGCAGGCGGAAGGGACATCGTTCTCTTTACGACGACGTGGACGGTGAGCCGAGCTGCGCAAGCTCGGCGAATTGACTCAGGAGAGGGATGCCCACGACTATGACCACGCTGATCGACTGCCACGTCCACACCGCGCAAGGTTCAAGCGACAGCAGCCTCCGGGTAGAGGAGATGGTTCCGCTCGCACAAGGACACAACCTCGGCGTGAATCTGACCGAACACAACCGAACCTGGGAGCCATTCCGTCTTGAGGCGCTGCGGCAAGCATCGGGGCTCTTCTTGGTGCGTGGAATGGAGGTCACGACCGATATGGGCCATATCGTCGTGATCGGACTCGATCAGTACTATTCAGGCATACGTAGCGCCCGGAGATTACGCGAGGTATGCGACGAGAAGGGCGCGTTCATGATTGTCGCTCATCCGTTTCGCCACTTGCTCGAGCGGCGGCCGGGTGCGTCGGAAGAACGCTTTGCGATGCTTCCAGATGAGGCAGCCGAAACCATGACCGTCTTCCAGTACGTGGACGGCATCGAAGTCGGAAACGGCGGCACTGCCCGGGCCGAAAACGCATTCGCATATCATGTCGCTCGCCTGCTAGGTAAGCCCATGGTCGGCGGATCCGACGCGCACTCTGTCAACGGGTTTGCCTCGTACACGACGGGGTTTACTGAGGACTTGACTTCGGAATCAGACCTGCTGGCTGCGCTTAGATCGAACTCCTCGACCTGCGTCGAGAATGTTCACCTCGGCGAAGCGCGCGAATTCACGCCCGCGGAAGAGGAAGCACTCCCGAGAGCTTGATCTGGTCATCGACAGCGGCCGCGGTGCCCCTTGATCCGTGGGTAATGAAAGGGACTGCTGCACGGATAGGTGACATCTGCCCTGGCTTGCCCGAGAGGTGGGCCTGGAAGGATGTTGCTGCGCCAAAGCCCTGTCCCACCGAGGTCCGTGACGACGTCGTGCGTGTCGTCTGTGACCGTGAGCCCGGAGTGACGATCGGGCCAATCGCGAAAGAGATCCGTGAGGTGCGGAAGCGGCACCGGCTGCCTGAGCAGGAGAACGAGGTCCTTCGCCCCTCTATTCGACCCGCCTAGTCCGACGCGGCGGCGCGGCGGCGACTTGCAGCGGTCGCGACGACGCGGACCAGGGCGGCGATGCCTCGCCAGCCGACCAACATTGCCAGCAGCACGGATGCGGCCACGATCACGAACGCGAGTTGCACGCCCTGGCCCGACGTC
>DGBM01000055.1 GCA_002384765.1 Demequinaceae bacterium UBA4004 | reverse complement strand
TCCGAGTCCAGCGCGCCCACGCTGCCGACGCCCTGCGGCTCGCCGTCGCCCGCCACCGTGACGCCACCGTCGCCATGCACGGCGACCGGCTCACCACCGAGGCCGCCGAGGCCGTGGCGCCCACGTTCGACAAGATCGCCCGCGCGCTCAGCAAGGCCGCCGCGAAGCTTCCCGCCGAGGGCCACCCCCTCGACATCGCCGCCGTGGTCGACCTCGACGCAACCCGGGAGATGAAGGCCGCACAGTCCGCGTTGCGCGACCTTGCCACCCTGGCCGGCATCCACCGCGGCATTCACCCCGGAGACCTGCCCGCGCGGGCCGTGCGCTGCCTCGCCGTGGTCAACGTCCCCGAGGTCCCCGTCGAGCCCGTCAACCGGCTCAGCGGAAACCCCGTCGACCACGACCCCCAGCGCGACGCCGTGCGCGCGTTCCTCGACACCGCCGAGCGGCAAGGCGAGGACCGCGCCCTCATCGGTGTGGCACGAGGCGAGTACCCCGGCATCGAGCTGCACCTCGCCCCGACCCCGGCCGACCTGCGCGCCAACGCCGCCCGAGCCAAGGCCGCCATCATGCGCCGCTCCGTCGACGCCGGCCACCCGATGCTCCGCGTGAGCTGACCCGAGACCGCCGTGGGGTCGGTGCCTTAGTGCGCGCGAGCCGGCCCCACGGCTTCACCGGACGAGGACCCCACCCACCCCACCCCGGGGGCACCCCTTCGCGGCAACCTCCCGGCACAGGGCTAGAGATATCTCCGAAGCCGAAACCATCGCCCCTTTTAGACACCCACAGGAGGCCCAGAAATGGCCCAGGAAGCCCCGAAGCCGCCCCCAGGCTTGCGCCGTAGTGGTCGCGCCTTATGGCGGGCCGTGATGACCGATTACGAGCTCGACCAGCACGAAACGACGATCCTGCGGGAAGCCTGCCGCACCGCTGATTCTCTCGACGCCTTGCAAGCCCTACTGGACGCCGAGGGGCACATGGGCGAGACCTCGCAAGGCCCCCGCGTGCATCCGGCGCTGGTGGAGGCTCGGCAGCAGCGAATCACCTTCGCCCGCCTGCTCACCGCGCTACGCATCCCGCAAGGCGAGGAGGACGGGCGGGGGCAGTCCCGAGGGGGCCCGCGCGGCGTCTACGGCATCGCCGGGGGTGCGTCGTGAGGCGCCGTCGACCGCCCGAGGGCGCGCCCGGGACCATCCCGCGCCACCTGCGGCACTACGACCCGCGCGACTGGCCCAACCCCGAGTGCCACCCCGAATGTGCGTTCTGGGAAGCGGTTGAGCAGTGGGACACCGAGCACCCCGACCCCGAGGGGACCGTCCTCGAGCTGCCAGAAGGCCCCGACGTCCCCTTCCACCCGGAGCGGATCTAGTGAGGCCCGATTGCTTGGGACTTCCGGGGGGAGGAGTCGCCAATGCCGTGAGCGGCGACGACAGCCACCCTACGGGGCCCCTCCGCTACCCCCACCGACCTACCGACACCGAGGAGACAGACACCATGACCGAAACCGACACCGACCGAGGTCGCCCGTGCGATCCGGGACGGGCACGGCAGCGCCGCCACGGTGGCCGCTGCACGGGCGCTGAACGCCGAGCAGGACACCGACACGACCCGGTGAGAGCGGGCGCCCCCGCACGAGGGATCGTCGGGGCGCCCTGGCCGCCGTTGCTCGACCTCACCGAGCGCAGCGGTTGGCCTCACGGTACTCACGTCGCGGACAGGACAGCGCCCCGGACCTAACGAGGGTAGGCCCGGGGCGCTGCTGCGTTCAGTCGTCGTACATTTCCCCCGAGAGCACGTCGGTCGCTATGCGGGCGATCATGGTCCGCCGACCCGCGATGCCCTCCGTCAAAGGCATCGGATAGTCGGGCGGCAGGTCGTCCTCGACCGCCTGCACGATGTCTGACACCTGGAACGTCACGCCCGTATCTACGGCGATCCGACAGACCCGCTCGGTCGCTCGCTCAGTTCGTTCGATCAGATCCCGCGCCAGGGTGTCGTAGTCACTCATGCCGTCACCCGCTCGGCGTCGCGGCCGATCTCGAAGGCGTTGCGCTCGGCTGCCTGCACCTCGCCCGCCGGACGCATCGCCGCGAGCTGGTCACGGACCGCCGTCAGGGCCTCGATAGCGTCCTCGAGCGCCGCCACACGGTTGCCGCAGTAGCCGTATGCGTCGGCGTCATCGCGCCCTCCCGCACGGTGGACGTCCGTCCGCACCCGGTGCATCAGCTCACCGTCGATGCCGAGCTCCACCACCACGAGGCCGGCAAAGTCGCCGTGCCCCTCGGGACGGTACTGCACGAACAGGTCTGGGCTGTCCTCGAAGTGGAGGTGTGCGGTGTCGCTGTCGCCGAGCAGGCTGAACGCCTCGACGGCGAGCGCGCGGGCGCCGCATGTATCACGGGGGGCGGTGTGGGACTCTTGCATGATGTGGGGTCCTTTCCCCTAGTCGTGGAGGATCTCCTGCTAGGCCCTGGCTCGGTTTGCTTACACACCGGCCGGGGCCGCTTATTGTGCTCAGGGCGTCTGGACCGCCCGGAGCCGTGCCACGTACTCCCGGAACGCCGCCGCGAGCCGCTCATCCGTCGCAAACTCGGGGTGCTCGGCAAGGTAGTCGGCCGCACCGACCATCTGAGCGGCGACGCCGGCTACCTCGCGGTGGTACTCGTCCCAGGTACGGGCCATGGGTGCAAACCTCTCCATGAGAGGCCCCGTGCTGCCGATCTGGCATTTCTAAGGCACGAGGCCGGTTTCATTGGACTGAAACCGGCCTCTGACCTGCGGTGATGCTCTGTGGGCGATACTGGGTT
>DGBM01000163.1:4627-6097 GCA_002384765.1 Demequinaceae bacterium UBA4004 | reverse complement strand
TGTTCAAGGGCATCGAGGATGAGCGCTTCTACTTTGTGCACTCCTACGGCGCGCGCGAGTTCCCGTTGGGCATCACGGAGGACACCGGCAGGCTCGCCCCGCCGCGCGTGACGTGGTCCGAGGCGGGGGAGTCGGATGACGCCGACCGCTTTGTGGCGGCCGTCGAGAACGGGCCCCTGTGCGCGACCCAGTTCCACCCCGAGAAGTCCGGCGAGGCTGGCCTGCAGTTGCTCCGCAACTGGGTAGCGACGCTCTAGCCGTCTCGCGTCGGCACGGCAGTCCGGTCTGTCACCGGTACCCTGGGAGCCGCCCGCGGCCCTTGCACCACCATGCGCACACCCGCCACCAGGAGAGACATGACCGACCTGCCCCGCCTCGAACTCCTTCCCGCCGTTGACGTGGCGGACGGTCAGGCCGTGCGCCTCACGCAGGGTGCTGCTGGCTCCGAGACGGGCTACGGCGACCCCTTGAGCGCGGCCCTCGACTGGGTCAAGGGCGGCGCCGAGTGGATCCACCTGGTGGACCTCGACGCGGCGTTCGGCCGCGGCTCCAACGCGCAGCTCCTGGCGGATGTGGTGAGGGCCGTGGACGTCAAGGTCGAGATGTCGGGCGGTATCAGGGACGACGAGTCCCTGGAGCGCGCCATGGCCACCGGCTGCGCCCGCGTGAACCTCGGCACCGCCGCGCTGGAGAACCCGGAGTGGACCGCATCGGCGATCGATCGCTACGGCGACCGTGTGGCCGTGGGCCTGGATGTGCGGGGCACCACGCTCGCGGCGCGCGGCTGGACCAAGGACGGCGGCGACCTGTGGGAGGTGCTCGCGCGCCTGGACGCCGCGGGCTGCTCGCGCTACGTGGTCACGGACGTCAACAAGGACGGCATGCTCACCGGCCCCAACCTGGAGCTGCTGGCCCAGGTGTGCGAGGCGACCAAGGCGCCGGTGGTCGCATCGGGCGGCGTGAGCTCGCTGGCCGACATCGAGGCCATCCGCACCCTCACCCCAGTGGGCGTCGAGGGGGCGATCGTGGGCAAGGCGCTCTACAACGGCAACTTCACGCTGCCCCAGGCGCTCGACGTCGCCGGACGCCCGTAACACCCACGACTGCGCCTCGCAGCGTCAGACCACGTCGCTAGGCTGGACGCATGAGCGAGCACGAGGACAACCCACCGTCAGAACCGCTCAAGGAGATTCCGGAGTCGGTGTTTGCCGATGACGACGGCAGCGCCGATGCGCGCCTCGCCCAGGTTCTCATCCGCTTCTCGCGCGGCAAGGCCCCGCTGACCGAGGTGGTGGATGCGTTGCAATACGCACGCGTCCTGGTGCCCGTGCTCGCGGAGGGCGAGCAACGCATCATGGGCAAGCACGGCGTGGAACAGGACCACGTCGGCTCCACCGGTGTGGTCGCGCTGCAGATCCCCGACGGCAGGTCGGCGCTCCCGATCTTCACCGACGTCGACGCGATGCGCAC
>DGBM01000163.1:0-4573 GCA_002384765.1 Demequinaceae bacterium UBA4004 | reverse complement strand
GTGCGCGAGGCGATCATCGACGCCGTGTCCCTCGACGACGAGGTGCGCAGCATCGACGCACTACCCGGGCGTCAGGCCGAGGTGGCGGTGGTGGTGGCGCTCGTGCCGGGTTTGGCACAGGACGCAGTGGACGACGCCGTACGACGCGTCCACGAGGCGCTCGCGGAATCGCCCGTGGTGGCGGACAGGGTCGACAGCATGGAACTTCGGCTGGCCACCTGGACCGGTTAGCGTCTTAGGTCACGGCGAACTACCCACAGGAGTTCGCGTTGGGCTCCCACTGCGCCGGATCCTGGAGCAGCCGGTCCAGCCACACCACCGGCCAGGCCACGGAACGCTGGAATTCGTCGCCCGCGTACACCACGGCCACGACCTTGCCCTCGCTGTTGTAGACGGGGGAGCCGGAGCTGCCGGGTTCGACGTGCGCGCGTAGCGACCACACGAGTTGCTGAGTGTCGCCGACCCCGTCTACCTCGGCGCCCAGGTAGTGGCCCTCCTGGACCTCAAGTTTCTCGCCGGAGGGGTACCCCACGATCGTGATCGGGTCCAGAGGTTGCATACCTGTGATCTCATACTCGGCCGCGTCGGTGAAGACGCTGTCGAGCGTCAACAGTGCGAGGTCCGCCACGGGCGCGACCTGGGAGGACTTCACGGCGAAGTCGCGACCGTCGTACGTGGTGACCTGGATGCTGGTGCCGTCCTCAACCACGTGACGGTTGGTGACCACCTCGCGGTCCGAGAGGATCCACCCGGAGCCGGTCGCCCAGCCAGTGCAGGTCTGCACCCGGATGCGCACGGCAAGGCGCTGCTCCGCCGTGAACCCATCGGACGTCGCCGTGGCGGGGTCGAAGGTCGGTGCGGCCACCTCGGGGATAAAGTTCGCGTCGAGCGGTGGGGGCGGGCTGGGAATGACGCCGCATGCGGCAAGGGTAAGCACAACGCAGGCGCCCACCGTGGCGATACGCAGAGGCAGTCGACTCACTGCCCGATCTCTTCCTTGAAGGCGCTGAAGTCAGCGGCGACGCCATCGCAATACGCGGTGACCTCCATCTCCACTTGGTGGCTCGTCTTGCCCGGGAAGTACAGGCGGGAGTCGGTGAGGACGTCGATCAACTCCTGGCGGGAATCCGCACAGCTAATCATCGCGTCCACGTAGCCGATCAGCACCGATTCGCGGTCGTTGGCGTGGGCCTCCTCGTTGGCAAGGTCGCTGATGCGCGACGTGGCGTTGTCCAGTTCGACCTGCGCGGCCACCATGCGGGCCTCCGCCTCCGCCTTGGCCGCCTCGGCATCGGCCACCTGCTGGCCGAGGTCCCGGGAAATGAGGGTGAGTTCATCCGCCCTGCTGCTCCACTCGCGGGACACGACGATCAGGTAAGCGCTGAGGCCGACCAGGCCAAGCACCCCCAGGCCGGCGAGGACCCATCCGAACCGGCGCAGCAATCGGGGCCTGGGTTGGGGCGAAGTGGGAGACTCTCCGGGCGCAGTCTGCTGCGTCGCGACGTCGTGCTCGTCGTGCGGCCCGGGCGCGCTCGTGCCTGGCTGATCAGTCATGGAAATCTCTCAGGTCAAGGAGGAGGTGCAGTTCTGCTGCTGTGGAACCAGGAGTTGCTCCTCGTCCAACAGCGTGCGCAAGAGCGATACCGGCACCATGAACGACTGCTCCGCTTCGTTCTTCGCGTAGATGACGCCCACAACCTCACCGCGTTCGTTGAGCACGGGTGAACCGGAGGACCCCGGCTCCACAGGTGCCGTCGTGGCGAGCACGGCGCCTAGGGCGGCGCCGAGCGGGTCTCCCGTGGCGCCGAGGACCACGCCCGATACGGAGGTGAGTCTGCCGCCGTTGGGGTAGCCCACCACGGTCACCGCGTCACCTTCGACAGGGTCCTCTTGGGCAAGCACCGCACCGGGGCCGATGGCTTCCTCAGTGGTGATGATCGCCAGGTCCGCCACCGCGGCCACCGAGGCGGCCGTCACGGCTATGGTGCGGCCGTCGTAGGTGGTGACCTGAAGTTTCCTGGTGTCCTCCACCACGTGCCGATTCGTGATGAGCGTGTGGGCGTCGTACGCGAATCCGGTGCCCGTCTTGAGGGAGTCGCAACCGACGTTGCGCACCCTCACGGTCATGCGTTGCGCCACACTGAAACCGTCGGGCGAAAGGTTTCCCTGCAGCGCCACGTCGCTCGCCGGCACCGACGGAACATAGTTGGACGGCAGGCCGCCGGGCGCATCGGGAAGCGCCGCACAGCCGGCGAGCAGACCTGCTACGGCGCACGCGGCGACAAGAAGGCGGGGTGATCTCATTTGGCAAGCGCCGTCTGGAGGTCAACGTTGGCGGCCGTGGCCGCATCACAGACCTTGACCACGCCGGACTGGAACGTGGCGACCTCGAGGGGGTCGTAGTTGGCGGGCGTCGTGAGGTAGCCGATCAGTTGCTGCTGATAGTCGACACACTTGTTGAGCGAGTTCGCGACCGTCGCTGCGGTGGTGAGGACGTCGGTGAGGTCATTGATTTGGCGCGCATAGAACTCGGCATTGTCATCACGCTGTGCGACGTCGTCCGCGAGTTCAAGCACGCGTTGCTGCGCGGTGTTGAGCTGTTCGGAGACAAGGTCCACCTGGGCCTGAAGGGCGACAACCTTGGCCTGTTCGTCGGCGAGGCGTTGGCCGAGGTCGTAATTTTGCGCCTTGACGTCCTCAACCTGGGCTTGCCATTGGTTCGACACGTCCGTCAGGCGGTAGATGATGAATCCTGCGGTGATCAGGAGCACCCCAAGCAAGGCGGTGATGATGATCCACAGTCGCTGGCGTTTCATCGGGGCGTGATCAGACGGTGCGGCGTCGTCCGAAACGGGCGCGAGCACGGTGGTTTCCTCATTCGCTGAGGTGCGGAAAGTGTTCCCGGTATCGGGCGAAGGGGGGCTGGTCATCTAGTTCACTGCTCCGGTGTATTTTTCTCCGGGACCCTCCCCGGCCGCGTCGGGCACCACGGACGCCTCTCGAAAGGCCAACTGTACGCTTCTGAGGCCGTCTCGGAGCGCACGCGCGTGGGTGTCGCCAAGGTCGGGAGCGGCTCCCGTGACAAGCGCCGCCAAGGCGTTGATCAGTATCCGTGCCTCCGAGAGGTCCTGGAACTCTTCGCCCTCGTCCGCAAGCCCGCATCTCAGCGCAGCGGCGGACATCAGGTGCACGCTGACAGTGGTGATGAGTTCGACTGCCGAGACGTCGGCGATGTCGCGGGCGGCGGTCAACGGGTCGCCGACGCTCGGTGAGGTGTTCTGGGAGTCCGGGCTGGGCGTGGGGGATGTCATGGTGCTATTCTTGTACGTCGACCGGCCGTGGATGTTCCGCGGCTCGCAAGTGGAGATCACCTCCCACCCTCAGGGCCGCAGCAGCGGGCCAGGGTTGGTCTAGATGAACGGTAGCGTTCGTCTCGTCCTTTGGTGGCCCCTGCTTGCATTCTGGCAGGGGCCTTTTGCTTGTGTCAGGAGCACATTCACGACTACGAAGGAGCGATTATCAACGAGCCCCGCATCAACGAACGCATCCGAGTCCCCGAGGTCCGACTGGTAGGCCCGCAGGGCGAGCAGGTAGGCATCGTCAGGATTGAGGACGCCATGCGGCTTGCTCAGGAGTCCGATCTCGATCTGGTCGAGGTGGCCCCGAATTCGCGCCCACCCGTCGTGAAGCTCATGGACTACGGCAAGTTCAAATACGAAGCGGCGGTCAAGGCGCGCGAGGCGCGTCGCAACCAAGCCAACACCGAGATCAAGGAGATGCGGTTCCGTCTCAAGATCGACGAGCATGACTACGAGACCAAGAAAGGCCACGTGGTTCGCTTCCTCAAGGGCGGCGACAAGGTCAAGGTCACCATCATGTTCCGTGGTCGCGAGCAGTCCCGCCCCGAGATGGGCAGGCGCTTGCTGCTGAAGTTGGCCGATGAGGTTGCGGAGTTCGCCGTGGTGGAAAACCTGCCGAGCCAGGAGGGACGCAACATGTCGCTCGTGCTCGGTCCGCTGAAGAAGAAGGCGGAAGCCAAGGAGGAGCAGCGCAAGGCGCGCGAAGCCAAGAAGGCGGCCGACGACGCGGAACGCACCGAGCGTGAATCCGCGAAGGACGCCGACGCCGCGGCAGCCGCCGAGGCGTAAGTCTCGTCATCAGATGTCCGGGCCTCGCGCCCGGGGAAGGTGTGCCGCGCTCACCGGCGTGGCCAGACGCTCAAGTGAAGGAGGGCGAACGTGCCCAAGAACAAGACCCATTCGGGTGCCAAGAAGCGATTCAAGCTGACCGGTACTGGCAAGGTGAAGCACGCCTCGGCCATGAACGTGCACAAGTTTGAAGAGAAGACGTCGTCGCGCAAGCGCCGCGTCGCCATCGACGGCATCCTGCCCGGTGCCGATGCCAAGAAGATCAAGAAGCTGCTGGGCAAGTAGCCCCCTAAGACACCAAGGAGTACCCCATGGCACGCGTCAAGCGGGCTGTTAACGCCCAGAAGAAGCGCCGCACTACCCTCGAGCGCGCATCCGGTTACCGGGGCCAGCGCTCACGTCTGTACCGCAAGGCGAAGGAGCAG
>DGBM01000210.1:7269-13450 GCA_002384765.1 Demequinaceae bacterium UBA4004 | reverse complement strand
CCCACGACGATCACGACCCACCCGGCAACCCAGGGGAGAACTCTGCCCACAACGCGACCGACCGGGACAACCCCGCACGCCAGCGTGCGCGACACCCCAAACGCCACGCCGCATGACGCCACAACCGGGGCAAGCGATGCCCCACACCGGGCAAGACGGCAGCTACCGTGCCCCGTCGGCACGGTATCGGCGGACAAGACGGCGAGGTTCGCTCCCGAACGCGTGCGTATCGACAACTTCGGAGCTCACCCTGCCCCACGCCCACGCCCCACGCCCCTGCGGTTGGCGCAGCGCCATGGCCAGGGGTGCGCCCATTTGCGTTCACTAACTCCCGCCGTACGCTACCTGCATGACACGCATCATCGCGGGCGAGGTCGGCGGCCGGCAACTGGCGGTGCCCAAGTCAGGGACACGGCCCACATCGGACCGTGTGCGCGAAGCCATCTTCTCGCGGCTCGATCACGCCGACGCCCTACGCGGTGCCCACGTGGTGGACCTGTTCGCCGGCTCGGGCGCGCTCGGCATTGAGGCGCTGAGCAGGGGAGCGGCCGATGCGACCTTCGTCGAATCCGCTACACCGGCCGTGCGGGTGATCGAGTCAAACATCAAAGGGCTTGGCCTGGGCACACGGGCCTCCGTAGTGCGCGAACGGGCGCTACCGTACCTGAAGCGCGCGACGGCGCAGTGGAACATCGCGTTCCTCGACCCGCCCTACGACATCGCCGAGGGCGACCTTGCCCCCGTCCTGGAAGCGCTCGTGACGCGACTGCCCACGCTCGCCACCGTCGTCCTCGAAATGTCCTCCCGCCGTGGCACCCCAGAATGGCCACACGGCCTGCGCGTGGTGCAAAGCAAGGCATACGGCGACACCACCGTCTACTTCGCCGAGTGCGTGCGATAGGTTGCCGTCTATGGCCACAGTTGTGTTTCCAGGATCCTTCGACCCGATCACCCTGGGTCACGTCGACATCGCCGTCCGCGCGCGGCAGCTGTTTGACCGCGTGGTGATCGCGGTGGCACACAACTCGACCAAGGCGCCCCTGCTCGACGTGGACGTTCGTGTGCGCTTGGCCCACCTGGCCGTGTCTCACGTTGACGGCATCGACGTCGCATCGACGGACGGCCTGCTGGTGGACTTCTGCGAAGCGCAGGGAGCGGTGGCGATCGTGAAGGGTCTGCGCGGCGGCGCCGACTACGACGTCGAACGTCCCATGGCGCTGATGAATCGCTCCCTGAGCGGCGTCGAGACAGTCTTCCTGACGGGAGACAGCGCTCTGTCACACATCGCCTCTTCGCTCATCCGTGACGTGGCCAGGCACGGCGGAGACATCTCGGATTATGTTCCGCCGGATGTCGAAACCGCCGTGTTGGAAGCCCTCCGCCGCGAGAACTAGCGGCCCGGCTTGAGTTCACGGCATCCAATCGCGTAAGATCGTCTGCTGGCCCGCCGGTCACTACCGGGCCGAGGTCCCCACGGACCGTTAGGACATGGAGGAGCGTGTGAAACACACTCCCGGAGCCGACACCGAATTTCGCATTCACGTGCGTGACTTGGTGCACAGGCCAGGTACTCATCGCGAGTACTCCCGTGAATTGACGGTCGCCGAGGCCCTTGGCACTGACGTGATTGGGGTTCCAGCGGGAGCCGCCGCGACACTGAACGTTCAGTGCGAGGTGGTGACTGACGGAATATGGGTCAGCGGCACCTTCGCAGCGCAAGCGACGGGGGAGTGCGGTCGCTGTCTGGATGAGGTGAAACTCGACCTCGAGGTTCCAGTGCAGGGGCTGTTTCTCTACCCTGACGCCCCGCGTGAAGACGGTGACGACTCGGACGACGTGTTCGAATTCGACGGCGAAAGCATCGACTTTGAGGGCGTTGTCAGGGATGCGGTGGTCACCAGCCTGCCGTTCACCCCATTGTGTGACCCGGACTGTCCGGGGCTGTGCGACCAATGTGGCGCGCGGCTCGCGAACGATCCGGACCACGCCCATGAGATACTCGACCCTCGTTGGTCGGCACTAGAAAGTGTGAAAGACAGCATCGAGCTGTCTAACAAGGAAGAGAGTTAGCCGTGGCTGTTCCCAAGCGCAAGATGTCGCGCAGCAACACCCGCTCGCGTCGTTCGCAGTGGAAGACGACTGCTGCCAACCTCACGACGTGCCCTTCGTGCAAGGCAGACAAGCTGTCGCACGCGGCCTGCCCGGCCTGCGGCGCGTACAACGGTCGCCAGTACGCCGAGGCGCTGCGCACCGAGCACGAGGCTTAGGGCCTCCTCTCGGTCATACCGTGAGTGCTCCCGGCCCCGAAGCGGCGGCCATTCTTACTGAGCGGCTCGGTGTCGCTATCGACCCCGAGCTGCTGGTGTTGTCGCTCACCCACAGGTCTTTCGCCTACGAAAACGGCGGCCTTCCCACCAACGAGCGCCTTGAGTTCCTCGGCGACTCCGTGCTCGGCATCGTCGTCACCGACCGCCTGTACCGCGACCATCCCGACCTGCCCGAGGGCGACCTCGCGAAGATCCGTGCGTCGTGTGTGTCCCAGCGTGCCCTCGCCGTCGTCGCCCGCGAGATCGGGCTGGGCTCGTTTGTGTTGCTTGGCAAGGGCGAGGTGGCGACAGGGGGCAACGACAAGGATTCGATCCTCTGCGACAGCCTCGAGGCCGTGTTCGGTGCGGTCTACCTGACCCACGGGATCGACGTGTCCCGCGACGTCATCCTGCGGCTCGTCGGCCCCTCCCTGGTCAGGGCCTCCACGGCCGGCGACGCCCTCGACTGGAAGACGGCCCTCCAAGAGGCATGCTCCGCGTCCGGCCTGCCCGGGCCGGTCTACGAGGTCACCGGAGAGGGCCCGGACCACGCCCGCACCTTTACCGCCACCGTCCTCGTCGACGGCATCGCCCGCGGCACGGGTACCGGTCCGTCCAAGAAGGTCGCAGAGCAAGAGGCCGCCGAGGTCGCTCACGGCGTTCTCGCCGCCTCATAGTGCCCGAACTTCCGGAGGTCGAGACGGTCCGCTCCGGGCTTGCGGACCTGGTCGTGGGTTACACCGTCACGGGCGTGCAGGTCTTTCGACCGTCATGCGTCCGCCTCCAGCCGGGGGGTGAGGGCGAGTTCGCGATGCAGCTGCACGGCATGGTGCTGGGTGCCGCCGTGCGGCGCGGCAAATTCCTGTGGTTTCCGCTCGTGGAGGCGGAGGACGCCGGCGCCGGCGAGCAACTGCCCGCCATGGCGCTCAGCGCCCACCTGGGCATGTCGGGACAGTTCCGCGTGTGTGAAGGCGAGGCGCCCGAGCCGCACAGCCACTGCCGGGCGCGGTTGCGCCTGGAATCGCCCGACGGCGTGCGCACGCTGGACTTTCTGGATCAGCGCACGTTCGGCTACCTGGTCGCCGAGCCGATGCGCGCCACGCCCGATGCGCTCCCGGGAGGCCACGGCAGCGCCCTGGCGGCCGTTCCGTGGACGGTGACCCACATTGCCAGAGACGCCCTCGACCCGGCCGCCGATGACGCGCGCATCGTTTCCCGAATGCGGCGAGGATCCCGCGGCATCAAGCAAGTACTCCTCGACCAGACGGTGGTGAGCGGAGTCGGCAACATCTACGCGGACGAGGCGCTGTGGGCCGCCCGCATCCACCCCCAGCGGCCAGCCCATGCCCTCTCCGCCTCCCAGGCCCGCGGCCTCCTGGCAGCAGTGCGGGCCGTGATGACGCGAGCCCTCGCGCAAGGCGGTACCAGCTTCGACGCGCTGTACGTCAACGTCAACGGCGAGTCGGGATATTTCTCACGGGACTTGGCCGCCTACGGTCGTGGTGGTCAGCCGTGCCAGCGGTGTGGTGGAGCGATCTCGCGTGAGCGCATCGGCGGCCGTTCCACGCACTGGTGTGCCCGCTGCCAGCGCAGATTGGTGCCTAGACCCGTCCGGTACTAGGACTCCCCGGACGTCCGACCCAGCGCCTCGCCCAGGACTTCCACCCCCGCGCCCCACGATTCCTCGTAGGACCCGGGACCTTAGCCCCGAACGTCCCTGGGACCCCGGGTTAGCCTTAGGTCATGAGCAATGTCAGGGTTCTTGTACTGGACGACCACGAGGTCGTACGCCGTGGCATCTGCGACATCCTTGATCGCGCTGAAGGCATCGAGGTGGTCGCAGAGGCCGGAACGGTCGCGCAAGCGGTCCGTCGCGCAGATGCGGTGCGTCCCGACGTGGTCCTCTCGGATCTGCGTCTTCCCGACGGCACGGGCCTGGAGCTGATCGCCCACGTGCGCCGCACCCTTCCCGACTGCCACATCATCGTCCTCACGTCCTACGACGATGACGAGGCTCGCAGTGCCGCCCGCACCGCTGGCGCCGACATGTTCCTTCCCAAGACTGCGGGCTCTCAGCAAGTGGTCGAGGCGGTGCGCCTGGCGGCTACCGGCAAGGAGCACGGCCAGCACATCCGGGTACGCGACGACGAGGTGCTGGGGCGTCTGACGCCCATGGAGCGCCGCGTGGTCGAGCTCGTGGGGCAGGGCCTGGCGAATCGTGAGATTGGCGATGAGCTTGGGATTGCCGAGAAGACCGTCAAGAATCACGTGACGTCCGTGTTGTCGAAGATGGGTCTTCAGCGCCGCACCCAGGTGGTTGCCTGGGCGACGCGTCGCCACGCCGCTTCCTTCCGCGGCTAGGAGCGGGGTGCGCGGCAGTGGGGTCGCGTGTGGACGGTTTCGCTCCAGGCCGCGCGTCGTGAGTTGACTCAACCTTTCACACCTCTGATCCGTTGAAGGGGTGTGAGAGGAATCGTGAGAGTCGATTTGCCGGAACAGTTGCCCCCGCGCCCGCCTGAGGAGTCCGTCGTCATGACGGCCGGACGGGTTGACGCCGATGCCGAGTTCAGCGCATTCGTGCGTGCCGCGTCGCCCGAGTTGGGGCGCGTGGCCTGGTACCTGTGCGGCGATCCGGTGCGCGCCGAGGATCTCCTTCAACACGCGCTACTGCGCACCTACTTGGCGTGGGCGCGGGTGAGAAACGACGACCCGGTGGCCTACACGCGGCGCATCCTCAGCAACGCGCGAATCGACGGGTGGCGCAAGGGTCGCCGAGAGGCACTGACCGCACCTCTCGCCATGCCTGAGCCATCAGCCGATGACGGCGCGGCTGCACGCGCTGAGAGGGATCTGCTTGGCCGGGCGCTGCGCGCGCTGCCTCCGCAGCAACGTCGCGTCGTGGTGCTGCGTCACGTGCTGGACCTCAGCGAGGCGGACACTGCGGCGGAACTAGGCGTGTCAGTCGGCACCGTCAAGTCGACCGCCTCCCGCGGGCTCGCCCGACTGCGCGAGTTGCTCGCCGAGCCCTCGGGGCCCACCCCACCAGGAAGGAGCACACGATGATCGCCCGCCACAGCACGCCCGTTGGCGATGCGGACGCCCTGCGTGACCGGCTCGCTCATGCCGCACCCACGATCGTCGTTGACCCTGACGCGGTGATGCGGAAGGCAAAGCGACGGCGAGCACTGGTACGCGTGGGCACGACGGCGGGCGTGTTCGTTGCAATCCTGGCCGCCGCGCTTGTGATGCGGCCCTGGGGTGGATCCTCGGACCCGGCAACGATGGTTTCTCCGCCGCCGGAACCAAGCCGACCTGTCGAGATGCAGGTAGTCCCGGACAGGGTCACGCCCGGCGACGTGGTGACCGTCGTGCTCCACGCGAACGCTGACAATGGCCTGACGTTCGGGGTCGCGGCGGAGCTCGAACGGTGGGACGGCGCGGAATGGCGCCCGGCCGGCGAGGTGGGGTTGTGTCTTGTCGAGTGGGGATGCGTCGGGACGGTGACATCCCGGCTTGAGGCCGTCGCCGCCATCGGACTGGGCGCGGTTCCCGGTCGGCCGGGTCCGTCGACGCTCATGAGCACCGATGGCTTGTCCGATGGGTGGTACCGGGTCACGCAGCTTGCGGCGCTCGGTGAAGGCGTTGCCACCGGGGTCTTCGAGGTCCGCACGGGCTCGAACGCCGCGCCGCCAGCACCGCCCGGCGACGAGGTCCGGTTGAGCGTTGAGCCAGCACTGGTCTCGCCAGACGGCGGACTCGTTCGCGTGGCCACGCTCGTACCCTCCGGGCCCGACGGCAACCTCACCGCTGAGGACATCGAGCAGGCCGACGCGAGCCTCGCATCGTCAGCGCTGGTGCAGCGCTGGGACGGTCGG
>DGBM01000210.1:0-7235 GCA_002384765.1 Demequinaceae bacterium UBA4004 | reverse complement strand
GAGCCTTCGGCATGGGGCCTGTTCGCCGTGATCTCAGGGGTGTCGGCGCCCGAGTAGGCGCGGCCAGGCCGGATCGTTCCGCGGCGAGAAGCGGGGTTCGCGGCACTCTTAGGCGGCGGCGACGTTCCACACTGCGCGCGTTCCCGGCCGTTCGTCGTCGTCCTCGCGCACTGGGTCCAGCGAGAAGGTTCCGCGCCGCCGCAGCGCCCGGTTTGCCAGGTTCGACGTGCCCGAGTGGCGCGAGAACGCTCCGGAGGGTCCCACGCCGTCGTCTTCGATAATGACGCTCAGGCGTCCCTCCTTGGCGGAGATCGTCACGGAACATGATGTGGCGTGTGCGTGCCGTGCCGTGTTCGAGAGCAGTTCGCGAATCACCGCGATGATGTCGTCCGAGAGCGTGGGGTCACTATCCACGGCGCGGGATGCCGCGCCCCAGTCGTCCACCGACAGGAACGGGACGAAGCCCAGCGAGTCGTGGGCCAGGATGAGTTCGCGCCGCACCCGTTCCGCGAGCGGTTCCGAGGTGCGGTCGCCCTGGAGCTGACTCATCACGCCGCGCACCTCGCGCTGGGCCCGCTTGACGTGGTCGAGCGTCGAGGCGAGACGGTCGCGCGCGCTGGGGGCCACGTCGTCGGTCAGCGACTCCAACTGCATGGCCGTCGCAAAGAGCTCTTGTGACACAAAGTCGTGAAGATCGTCGGCGATTCGCTCGCGTTCCTCGAGCAGGTTGGACACGTTGCGCACGTGAGCCAGTTCGGCGAACTGGAGGGCGAGCGCCGCCTGGTTGGAGAAGCGCTGGGCCGTCGCCAGGTCGTGGTCGTCAAAGGTGTCGTAGTCGTTCTGCCGCCACAACATGAGCAGGCCCAACGTTCGGGCGCCCGCCAACAAGGGGGCGTACAGGGTGGGGCCAAACTCTCGCACGGGGTCCAGGATGGTCGGCCCGGGCGGTTCTTGGGCGATGGTCCCTTGGCCGGAGCGGATCACCGACATGGCAAATCCGTCGGACGGCAGCACCAGGCCCAGGAGTTCGTCGGCCTTCTCGCCGTGTGTGAACTCCATGACCCACTCGTCGTCGATACCCGGCAGCACCAGCGCGGCCGCCGCGGCGCCCGAGAGGTCCCGCGCTGACGCGACGATGCGCGCGATCGCGGTCTCGTCGCCCGGATTGGCCAGCAGCGCGGTGGTGATGGCCTGCGAGGCCGCCAACCAGTTCTCACGCTCAAGAGACTCTTCAAACAGCTGGGCGTTGTCGATCGCGACGGAGGCGGCCGAGGCGAGAGCCGCGATGGTGGCCTCGTCGATCGGCGTGAAGCCGCCCTTCTTCGAAGCGAGATACAGGTAGCCGAACACGGATCCACGGGCGCGCAACGCGCAGCCCAGGAAGGACCCGAGCGGCGGGTGCCCCTTGGGGAGACCTAGAAACGCTGGGTGTTTCGTGATCTCATCGATGACGAGCGTGCCCTCGGCGGGAATCTGGGCGAGCGTGCCCACGCTGTTGGGTGCCCTCTTGATCATCTGCCAAATGGAGGCGTCGATGCCCTGGTAGTGGAAGTCGATCGACACGCCCTGGTCGTCCACCACGTTGATGGCGGCGAGAGGGGCTCCGGTGGTCTGCATCGCAGCCTCAAGCATCTTGTTGAGGACGGATGGCAAGTCCAGTTGCCGGTTGAGGGACAGAATCGCGTCGGTGACGGCGTCGGACATGGGGCGATCCTCTCCACCGAGTGGACTAGTGCTCATCGAGGGTCACCACCCTATCGACCACGTCGAGGATTCCCAGATCATGCGTCACGATCACGACCGACCTTCCTTGTGCCCTCATGGCGGCAACGAGTGAACGAAGGGCGTCAACACCATCGGCGTCCAGGTGTTCCGCGGGCTCGTCAATGAGGTGGATGGGGGCGGGGGACAGCAATGCGCGCGCCAGCAGCAGCCGACGGCGCTCGCCTCCGGAGACCGTGTTGCCTCCCGACCCGAGCGGCGTGTCGAGGCCGTCGGGCAACGAGTCAAGCCAGGCCCCGAGTTGCACCGCCTCGAGCGCATCGCGGGCCTGGTCGCGGGTGACCGTGCCGTCGGCCACGCGAAGATTCTCCAGCACCGTGGTGCCGAAGAGGTGGGCATCCTCCGGGGTCATCGCGATCGCGCGGCCGATGGTGTGGGCGCCGACGGGAGTGTCGCCGAGCAGCGCTTGCCCTCGAGACGGCGGGAGGGCTCCGGCAATCGTGAGCAGCAGGGTTGTCTTGCCAATTCCCGAGCGGCCGACGATGCCGAGGGCGCCTCCGGGTGCGATCGTGGCCGTCACGGGGAGGGTGGGGAGCATCCCGGGCCAGGCAGCGCTGAGCCCCTCAAGTCGCAGCGATGCGGAGGCTGGCGCGGGTGTTGTGGAAGCGGCGGCCCGCGCGCCGTCGTTGGACGCATCTCCCGAGAGATGTGGGGTTGACTCGCCGTCGCCCACCATCGTCTGGACCCGCCGCGCCGCCGCGGCCGACCGGAACGCCTGCTGTATCGCCGCCGGGACGGCGTTGACCGCCTCGAAGGCGGCCAGTGGCAGCAGGGCCACGACCGCCGTGTCGGTGGGCGGCAGCCCCGCGTGACGGGCGGCGGAGACGGCGAGCCACAGGGCGAGCACCAGGGCCGCACCCTGAGCCGCCTGGAGCGCCGCGGCGGCCCACGCCGCCGGCCGGGCCGCGAGCTCGGCGGCGTCCTGCGCATCGCGATCCGCGGCGCGAAGTTCTTCGGCGGCGTCCTGCGTGGTCCCCCACACCCGGTGCTCGGCGGCGCCGTCGATTGCCTCGAGAGTGGCCGTGGACACGCGCGCGGCGGCTGCCGTGCCCGCCTGGGCCGCCGTGCGTGCGGAACGCCAGGTCATCGCGCCGGACAGTGTGGCGGCGGCCACGAGGCACGCTGCGAGCGCCGCGCCAGCGACGGGCAGGTACGCGGCGGTGATCGCGATCGAGATGACGCTGACGGTGCCCGCCACGCCCAACGGGATCAGTGAGCGCACCACGGCGTCTCCCATGGCGTCAATGTCTCCGCCCATGCGAGCCACGATGTCCCCGCGTCGCAGGCCGAGCACGCGGGAGGCCCCGGAACTCGCGACCCCCTCGTAGGTGCGGGTGCGCAGTGCCACGACTCCGCTCAACGCGGTCTCGTGGCTGACGAGCCGCTCGAGGTAGCGGAACAGCCCCCGGGCGATGCCGAAGAATCGGACCGTCACCGCAGCGAGGGCGAGGTCCGCGGGGGAGGGCATGCCGGCGGCCCTGGCGATCAACCACGCGGCAACCGCGGCGAGCCCCACGGCCGAGCCGAGCGCCATGGTTCCCGCGGCAATGGAGAGCACCACGCGGCCCGGCCGCACCTCGGCGTCCCGTAGCAGGCCGCGCACGTCCAGTCGACGCAGGGACGCGTCGGCTGGCACGGGCGCCAGGCGCACGTGAGCGGTCATGGTGCGCTCCTCACGGCCATCGCCCGCACGTCCACGACGGCATCGGCCGCGTCGATGAGCAGGGGGTCGTGCGTCGCGGCCACGACGGTAGCTCCGGCGCGGGCAAGCGACACCATCCGACCCACCAGGCGGGATCTCGCCTGTCCGTCGAGGTGCGCCGTGGGCTCATCGAACAGCAGCACGGGGCGCCCGGAATTCAACGCGCGTTCGTAGGCCTTGAGCTGCCGCTGGCCGAGGCTCAGTTCGCGGCCCTCGGGACCAAGCTCCGGTCGTTGCGGAACCCATGCGCATTGACGGGTCCAGGCATCGGCGTCGGCGACGCTCAGCGCGATCTCGACCCCGCCCGCGCTGGCGGTGACGGCGCCCTCATCCGGCCCGAGGAGCCCGGCAAGCGCCAGCAGCGCGGTTGACTTGCCCTCGCCGTTGGGGCCGCGCAGCACCGTGAGCCGTCCCGGCGCGGCGGTGAGGCTGAGGGCGGCCGGAGCGTTGCGGGCGCCGTCGGGAGTGGAGACGGACACGTTGGTGAGGCGCAGCGTGACTCCGGCGAAGTCCGTGACAAGACCCCCCGGCGTGCCCACCACCGGTAACGGCTGCTCCAGGATGGCGAACGCGGCGTCGGCCGCGGCCATCCCGTCGGCGGACGCGTGGAAGTGCGTCCCGACGTTGCGCAGCGGGAGGTACACCTCCGGGGCAAGGATGAGGACCGCCAGGGCCGTTTCGATCGACACATCGCCATCTACCAGGCGGAATCCGAGGGTGACCGCCACGATCGCCACGGACAGGGTCGTCAACAACTCCAACACGAACCCGGACAGAAAGGCGACACGCAGCGAGGCCATCGTCGCCTTCTTGGAGGCGGTGCCGAGCTCGCGCACCCGCGCCGATGGCCCGCGTTCGCGGCCAAGCGCACGCAGCGTCGGCACGCCAGCGATGAGGTCGAGCGTGCGCGCCCCCAGTTGTTCCATGGCGTCGAGGTGGCGACGAGACCGGTCGCGCGACACCAGTCCGACAAGAATCATGAAGATGGGCACGAGCGGAAGCGTCAGCATGACAATGACCGCCGACGGCCAGTCCAGTCCGAGCACCACCACGAGCATGAGAGGCGTGACGGTGGACGCGAGCATCAGCTGCGGCAGGTAGCGCACAAAGTAGGGCAGCAGGCCGTCGAGCCCGCGCGTCACGGTGGTGACCACCTCGGTGCCCTTCCCCGACGCGATCCATCGGGGCCCCATGCCGGTCGCGTGCTGCACGACGGCTTCGCGCAGTTCCGAGACCACCTGCGTGCCGGCGCGGTGAGCCAAGCGCTCCTGAACCCAGACCGCGAAGACGCGCGTCAGCACGACCAGCGCAAGCAACGGCAGGCCTTGGGCGAGCTCGCGCGCTCCCAGCGGGACGAGTCGGCCCAGGGGGCCGAGGCCGTCCTCCGTCAGAGCCGTGGGGGCCAGCACGGGGGCCAGCATTCGAGACACCAACAGGGCCTGAAAGAGGATGGTGGACGCGGTCAGAAAACCAAGCACCGCCGTCACGATCACGTAACGGCGGGCTGGCCCGATCCGCGCAATGAGGCGCGGGTCGATTGGCTTCATGGAGTCCTTAGTTCTTGTGGAACGTCAACTCATTGTGCTCGGGCATGTGTTCTTCGGACAGTCGACGCTTGAACACCCAGTATGACCATGCCTGGTAGGCGAGCACGATGGGCGTCATGATGGCGGCCACCCACGTCAGCACCACCAGCGTGGTGTGTGAGGACCTGGCGTTATCGACGGTGAGGCTGAACGCCGCGTCGGTGGTGGAGGGCATCACGTCGGGGTACAGCGATCCGAAGATGAGCATCACGGCGCCGACGATGGCCACCGCGTTGAACGTGAACGCCAGCCCAAACGTGTCGGCACGGCTGAACCACGCTGCGCCGATCAGGCCGACGGCGGCGAGCAGCAGTGCGCCCCACGTCCACGCGTTCTCTGAGTAGGCGAGCTGCAGCCACAGCGCCCAGACGGCTCCGGCGACCACCGCGGCAATCGAGGCGGGCTTGGCGAAGGCCTTGGCGCGCTCGAACACGGCGCCCGAGGTCTTGAGGGACAGGAAGATCGCCCCGTGGCTGAGGAAGATCGCCAGCGTCACCACGCCACCCAGCAGGGCGAACGGGCTGAGCAGGTTGAAGAAGCCACCGGTGTAGGTGCCCTCCGCATCGATCGGCACGCCGCGCACGATGTTGGCGAAGGCGACGCCCCACAGGATCGACGGAATCCACGAGGAGACGACGATCGCGAGGTTCCAGCGGTTGCGCCAGTTCTCGTCGTTGATCTTCGAGCGGTACTCGATCGCGACCGCGCGGACGATGAGCGCCAACAGGATGAGCAGCAGGGGGAGATAGAAGCCGGAGAACAGCGTGGCGTACCACTCGGGGAAGGCGGCGAAGGTGGCTCCACCCGCGGTGAGCAGCCACACCTCGTTGCCGTCCCACACGGGTCCGATGGTATTGATGAGGACGCGCTTGCCCTTGGACGTCTTACCGACGATCGGCATGAGCATGCCGACGCCGAAGTCGAAGCCCTCGAGCACGAGGTAGCCGGTCCACAGGACCGCGATCAGGATGAACCAGAAATCTGCGAGATTCATGAGTTAAGTTCCTTCCGGCCTAGTACGCGAACGACAGCGGTCGGTCGGCATCGTCGCTGGGGTCCGGCTCTTCAACCACCGGCGCGCCCTCCTGGGCGTAGCGGACGATGAGGCGGTACCAGAAGACGCCGAGGATGGCGTAGACGACGGTGAAGACCACCATCGAGATGCCGACTTCCCAGGCGTCGACCGCCTTGGAGACGCCGTGCTGGGTGAGCTGGTAGACCATGTCGGAGCCGGTGGGATTGGGCGCGACGACGAAGGGTTGGCGGCCCATCTCCGTGAAGATCCAGCCGAGTGACGCCGCAACGTACGGAGCGGCGATCGACCCCACGGCCAGCTTGGAGAACCACGTCTTGTCTGTCACGGCGCCCCTGCGAGTCAGCCACAAGGCCGCGAGTGCCGCGGCCGCGGAGAACGCACCGAGTCCGATCATGAGGCGGAACGACCAGTAGGTGACGGCCAGGTTCGGCAGGTAGTCCGGCGTCGCCTCGTAGCCCGGGTACTTGGCCGCATATTCGTCCTGCAGCTGCGTGAGGCCCTTGACCTCGGCGTTGAAGTCGCCCGTGGCGAGGTAGGACGTGAGGCCGGGGACCTCGATGATGTGCTTCACCGAGGAGGGGTCGTCGCCCGCGAGGTTTCCGATCGTGAGGAACGAGAAGGGCGCGCTGGTTGTGGTTTCGACAAGGCCTTCGGCGGCGGCCATCTTGATGGGCTGCTGCTTGAACATCAGCTTCGCCTGAAGGTCGCCCGTGATGATGACGCCGATGCCGGCAACCAGCATCACGACGGCGCCGAAGCGCAGCGCCGTGCGGTACATGGGCAGTTCCGGGTCGGTCTTGTCCTGCTTGGCCTTCTTGACCATCCAGAACGCCGCGATGCCGGCAATGAAGCCGCCAGCGATCAGGAACGCGCTCGTGATGACGTGCGGGAACGCGAGCAGCGTGGTGTTGTTGGTCAACACCTCGCCGATGTTGTTCATCTCAGCCCGACCCGTCTCCGGGTTGAACTCGGTTCCCACCGGGTGCTGCATCCAGGAGTTGGCCGCAAGGATGAAGTAGGCGGACAGGTTGGAGCCGATCGCGAAGAGCCACACGACCGCGAGGTGAACCTTCTTTGACAGTCGGTCCCAACCGAAGATCCAGACGCCCAGGAAGGTCGACTCGAGGAA
>DGBM01000259.1 GCA_002384765.1 Demequinaceae bacterium UBA4004 | reverse complement strand
AACGCGGCGCCCGCCTGAACATCCCCCTCGCGAACGCATACCTCGAATACCTCAACGCCGCTTGACATCAATAGGAGCATCAAGCTCCGTGGATGACCCGCGACGCCAGACGCGTCCCGTATCGAGGCGTGGCCAAGAACAACGCCTGGTGGTCCACCCGAGCCGCCGGCATCAACCTGAAACGACTCTTGAACCTCGGCCTGACCCAACACGGTGGCACCTGGAGCCTGGCCTGACCAGCACAGCGGCGGCACGCCACTGGCGCCAACCGCCGATGTCCTCCACCATAGCGACAAGGCGGGCAGGACGACCCCGTAGTCGCACCACTGCGTGCTGACCCAACAGACGCCGCTTGACGGCCATTGGCGGCGTCCCGCCCGCCGCCAACCCTCACCCACCCATGTTGTTCAGCAGTCTCCTAGGGCGCCGGCATCGTCGAGGCGACGAACCACGCCTTTGCGACGACGCGCTCCGCAGGCGAGGGGAACGGCTGCCCCAAGCCCAGGGGCCCGACCAGCACCGTCCATCGGTCGCCTGTGATGTCGACGGGCGGAGCATCGAGTTGAAGAATGACTTCCGCGGAGGGCGCATAGCCTGCGACACACGAGTACGACCCCTCATAGCCATCGTCGCGCCCGTCCCACGATCCGCCGGCGCGCACCTGCCATTCACTTCCGTCACGCAGCGTGAGGTAGATCGGCCGCAGATACGAGTTCGGCTCCGTGGCGGTAAGGTCCGTCGCGCCGACGGCCCAAAGCGTGCCATTCTGGGGTTTGTGAGGCACACGATCTGACCGGGCCGGGGGGCGGCGCCCAGCAGGCATAAGTGCTGTCTGCGGTCGATCCACATCGGAAAGTGTTCGGGGTGATGCCGCCGATCGCGGCCTCGGGCACCGATCCGCACGACACCGGCGGGCCGCTCAGTCTGCTCTCGTCGATCGTCCACCCGGGCAACAGGATGCCGTCCGCGTCGAACGGGTTGACTTCGATCACCTCAGTGGCTTGCGCCGCGTCGATCGCCTCGTTCGCGCGTCGACGACGTCGGCGATCACGCCCAGTGCCTCGTTCGTGAGTTCGATCGAGCGCATCAGGTTCCCGTGGAAACAGGCCCACGATGTAAGCGAGGTGTAGGCATTGTCGCGGGTCTCGTTGGCAGCTTTCAGCTTCAGCGCCTCGAGGATGTTGTCCTCGTTGGCGCCACGGACGTCGAGCGTGTACGCGCAGTCGACGGTGCGGCTTTCACCAGGGTTGTCAGTCGCTGATCCCGCGCCGACGACGAAGTCTCCGGTGTTCACGCTGCCTACCGGGATGTTTCCACGGAACCACGTGAGCCGTGTGATCTCCAGGTCGATGGACCCGGCAAGCCCGTGTACCGCGACCCCTTCGGGCCAGCGGGCAAGGCTGCGAATCTCGGCCGACCCGAGCTGAAGTGCATGGCCCGCCGCTGACTGTGCGCTCGAGATCTGGTCCGGCAGCGTGCTGCACACGCCCGACTCGTCCAGCGAACCGGTCGTGAGCGTGCCGCAGAGCACGATGAGGCTTCTCATGGCAGTGATGGCCTCTGCGGATGCACCCGGAAAGAGCGCGGCGTAGGCGGTGGTCCGATGGGAGACATCGACCACGGACGCCAGCCACGACCCGGCATTCGGGGTGCCGAACGTCACGACATCGCTGACATTGTCCGCCAACGCCGATCCGCTCTGTTCGATGACGCTCAACGCGTGGCGCGTCGCGTTGCCGCCCATGGAGTGCGCCATGATGACCGCCGGGTGGCCGTGAGTCGCCGAAAGACAGGTGATCGCTTCGGCAAGCTTCGGCGCGATGGCGGCATCGGTGACCCAGCGGGCGGATGCCGCGTGGTAGTCGAACGTGTAGACGGAAGCACCGCCGGCGTCTTGGACGATGCCGATGAGCGACCGGGCAGCGTCGGCCTCGCCGACCTTGTTAGCAGCAAGGTCGACCCGAGCCGAGAACGCGCCTTTGCGCGCGCTGTCGTGGTGGCTGCGGCCAGTCCAGCCGTGAACCATCACAACGGGAATCACCGTGGCGTCATGCAGGGGGGTTTCGGCAACGGGCGTGCCACTAGGCGAGAAGTCGTCAGGAAGGGGCTCGGCCTTTTACCTTGCTGAAAAGCGATAGGGACGAAACCCACACAGTGCCTTGGCCCCAATCGGTTCCCTCGAGAACCCAAGTGTCGCCGAGTCGGTGCGCAATCGCGTCCTCGCCCGGGTCTAGCGGAAGGGTGACTCCCACCAGTCCGTTCCAGTCCCCGGCAATGTGCAGGTCGTAGGTGCCGTCTGGAAGTGACGTGATCGTGGCTTCTGCGTCATAAGCCATAACGCCGACAGGAATTTCAAGAGCAACCCCGTTGTCAGCCGTGATGACCGCCCCGACGTCGGCTTTGACCATTTCCCTTGCAATCACCCGCGTCTCGTTGCTCTGACAAGCCTGTGAATCTAGAGGCGGCTGGTCCGGGACTGGCTGGCAGGGTGGGCGTTGGTCGCTCCGCCGTGGTCGTGACTCATGACAAACCTGGCCCCTTCGCGGGGTGCCTTGCCTATGAACTGTCCGGTCGCGGCGGGTGACCGACGCCTTCCCGGCCCACCTCAGTGGCTTGATCAGAAGCATGTCCGACCTCGCGGTCGTGGCTCATCACAGGTATGCCCCGAAGTGATCCTCTCCGGGCCGGCGCCGGTCGTCAGCGACCGAGCCATCGCCCATCTCAAGGAAGGACCGGACCGCTGTGAGCACCATAGTCGCGCACACTCATCCGTTCGTCATCGGCGTGGACACCCACGCCCGAACCCACACCTACGCTGTCCTCACCGCAGCAGGTGAGCACCTCGGAACCGAAACGTTCCCGAACAGCGCGGCAGGCCGTTCCCGCGCGATCTCCTGGGCCGGGCGCCGCGCCAGCGGTGTCGCCGACGCCCTCTGGGTGATCGAAGGGGTAGGCAGCTACGGCGCGCAGCTGGCACGCAACGTCACCGACACCGG
>DGBM01000153.1 GCA_002384765.1 Demequinaceae bacterium UBA4004 | reverse complement strand
AGACCGGCAAGATCGGTGACGGCAAGGTCTGGGTGGTTTCCGTGGATGACGTCGCTCGAGTTCGCACTGGCGAACACGGCGCCGACGCCCTCTAAAGAAACCCGATTCACGATGGGCCGTTCGGGCGTAGTCCGTGACGGCTCGCACGCTGAGGTCCCGCATCCCCAAGGGGTGCGGGACCTCAAGCGTGAGAGGCAAGAGCTTGCCGTCAGGCTGGCGGACCAGCCGGGTCGCCAGCGCAGGCAGGCGCTCGCCGATCTCGTCTTCGTGCGGCTCACGGAACACTTCACCTCCGTCACCGACGGGGTAGAGGGACTCACCCTCGCCGCCGTGGGCAGCGTCAGCCGCGCAGAGGCGGGTCCTCACTCGGACCTCGACCTCGTGCTCCTGCACGACGGCACCTCGGCCGGCAAGGCGGCCGCCGCCGACGTGGCGCAGCGCCTCTGGTACCCGATTTGGGACGCCGGGCTGCAGCTGGATCATTCGACACGCTCACTCACCGAGTGCCGGCAGGTGGCCTCGAAGGACCTCGCGGCGGCGGCTGGTCTCCTCGACCTACGCCATGTCGCCGGGGATGAGTTGCTCGCCCAGCAGGCGCGCTCCGCAATCCTCGCCGACTGGCGCTCGGCTGCGCGCAAGCGCCTGCCGGAGCTGCTGGCCGCCTCGCGAGCACGCGCCGAACGGTTCGGCGAGGTCGCGTACCTCATCGAACCCCACATCAAGGAGTCACGCGGAGGCCTGCGCGACTACGTGAGCCTCACGGCGCTCGCGGCGACGTGGCTCACGGATCGTCCGCACGGCATGATCGACGACGCCGCGCAGCACCTTCTCGACGTGCGCGACGCCGTGCAAACGGTGTCGGGCAAGGCCGCATACATCGTCGGCAGGCATGTGGCTCAGGACGTAGCCAACGCACTGAAGATGGCCGACACAGATGAACTGTTGGCATCGATTGCGGAAGCCGGCCGTGCCATCGCCTTCGCCGTCGACAGCACGGAACGCGGCGCCCGCCGCTCTTTGGAGAAGTCCGGAGTCGGGTCGCGCGCCTTCCTCGCGAAGCGTCGCGGCACCGCCCCACGGTACGTCCACGTCGCCCAAGGACTGATTGACGTGGACGGAGACCTGGCCCTCGCGCCGGGGTATTCGGCGGAGACCGACGCCGTGCTTCCCCTGCGAGCCGCGGCGGCGGCAGCGTCGACCGGACTCACGTTCACGCCAAGTCTCCTCGAGTCGTTCATGCGGTGCCCGGATCTGGAAAGCCCGTGGCCGCCAGAGGCGCTTGCCCGATTCACCGAACTGCTGCGCGGCTCTCAGCACCTGGTGAGCGTGTGGGAGGCACTTGATGTGGCGGGGCAGATCGTCCGGTGGCTTCCCCAGTGGGCTCCCGTGCGAAACCGTCCCCAACGCAACCCCTTCCATCGATACACGGTGGATCGCCACCAGATCGAAGCGGTCGTTCTCGCCGGAAAGATGCGCAGGCACGTGGCCCACCCGGACCTGCTGCTCTTCGCGGCGCTGCTGCACGACATCGGCAAGCAGGCGGGCATGAGCGACCACTCGGTGTCCGGCGCCGCGTTGATTCCCGGCATCGCGAAGCACATGGGCTTGCCGGAGGCGATGGGGCGCGATACTCAGGTGATCGTGCGCGAACACCTCACTCTCGCCGACTTTGCCACCTCCCGTGACGCGGAGGATCCGGCTGTCGCCACGGAACTGATGGAGCGGCTCGGTGGGCGGGCGGACCTGTTCGAGGTGCTTCGTGCGCTCACCGAGGCCGACGCCAAGGCGGCGAGTCCCAAGGCGTGGACCGCGTGGCGCGAACAACTGATCGACACCCTGACGGCCCGCGTGCGCGCCACCCTGGCCCGCGGGCCGCAGGTAGGCTAGTCGACACCGTCACGCCGAAGGGAGAGCCGTGTTCGCCAGCCTGTCCGACCGATTGACAGCCACGTTCCGCAACCTTCGCGGCAAGGGAAGGCTCACAGAAGCCGACATCGACGACACCGTCCGTGAGATCAGGCGCGCCCTGCTTGATGCAGACGTCGCCCTCCCGGTGGTCACCACCTTCACGGACCGGATTCGCGCCCGCGCGGTGGGCGCCGAGGTCTCCGGGGCCCTCAACCCAGGCCAGCAGGTTGTCAAGATCGTCCACGAGGAACTCATCGAGATTCTCGGCGGCAGTGCCCGGCCCCTGGCGATCGCGAAGTCTGGCCCCACCGTCATCATGCTTGCCGGACTTCAGGGCGCGGGCAAGACCACCTTTGCCGGCAAGCTGGCGCACCACCTCAAGAGCCAGGGCCACACCCCGCTGCTCGTGGCCGCCGACCTGCAGCGGCCCAACGCCGTGAACCAGCTCGAGGTGGTCGGCGAACGGGCGGGGGTGCCCGTGTTCGCCCCGGAGCGGGGCGTGACGCGCGAGGACGAAAAGGTGCGCGGCAACCCGGTCAAGGTGGCGGGCAACGCCATCAAGGAGGCACGCCGGCGTCAACACTCCGTGGTGATCGTCGACACGGCCGGTCGACTGGGCGTGGACCGCGAGTTGATGAAGCAGGCCGGCGACATTCGCAAGGCGATCGACCCGGATGAGGTCCTCTTCGTCATCGACTCGATGATCGGTCAGGACGCGGTCGCCACCGCCCAGGCGTTCCAGGCAGGCGTTGCCATGACGGGCGTCGTGCTCACCAAGCTCGATGGCGATGCGCGCGGCGGCGCCGCATTGTCGGTTCGAGAAGTCACGGGCGTCCCCATTCTGTTCGCCTCGACGGGGGAGAAGCTCGACGAGTTCGAGGTCTTCCACCCCGAACGCATGGCGGGACGCATTCTCGACATGGGCGACGTGCTGTCGCTCATCGAGAAGGCGGAGGCCACGTTCGACCAGGCCGAGGCCCAGCGCATGGCCGACAAGATGTCCAAGGGGGAGGACTTCACCCTCACCGACTTCTTGAGTCAAATGCAGCAGCTCAAGAACATGGGCTCGATGAAGAAAATGCTCACCATGCTTCCCGGCATGGGGCAGATGCGCGATCAGATCGACAACCTGGACGACCGCGAACTGACGCGAACGGAAGCGATCATCCAGTCGATGACTCCCCATGAGCGCGACAACCCCAAGGTGCTCAACGGATCTCGCCGCTCGCGCATCGCGGCCGGCTCGGGCACCACGGTGGCGCAGATCAACTCGCTCGTGAAGCGATTCGACGACGCCCAACGCATGATGAAGGCGATGGCCGGGGGCGGTGGAATGCCCGGCATCGGCGGCATGCCCGCGATGGGTCTGGGAGGTATGCCGGGCGGCAAGAAATCCAAGGGAAAGCACGCTCCCCAGCGCAAGGTGAAGGGCAAGTCGGGCAACCCGGCCAAGCGCGCCGCCCAGGAACGCGCGCTGCGCGAACAGGGCACGGCCGCGCCCGCATCCGGAAGCGCCTTCGGTTTGGGTCAGCCCAAGCCCGAGGAGCCGGCCTTTGACCCCTCGCAGCTGCCCAGCCTGGACAAGTACCTGCGCGGATGACGGCCTACGAACTGACCGGGCCGATTCTCGCCGACGAGGACCGGACTGTAGGCAAGGCCTGGGTGGTGGGCGGACGCATGACCTACGAACGCCCGACACATACCGACGTCACACGCGTCGATGGGTGGGTCATTCCCGGTCTGGTCGACATGCATTGCCACCTCTCCGTGGGTCCCTCCGGCCCGGTCGATGGGGACCTCGTGGTGAAACAGGCGATGATCGAACGCGACGCGGGCGTCCTGATGGTGAGGGACACCGGCTCCGCATCGTCGCTCGATGTGCTCGACGGCCGACTCGACCTTCCCAAGGTGTACCGCTCTGGCCGGTTCATCGCGCGGCCCAAGCGCTACCTGAGGGGCTACGCCGTGGAAGTCGAACCCCACGAACTGCCAGCCGAGACGGCTCGCCAGGCCAGGGCGTCAGGGTCCTGGGTCAAGATCATCGCCGACTGGATTGACCGCGACCTTGGGGACGACGCCGACCTCACGCCACTGTGGTCCGCGCAGCAGTGGTCCCAGGCCGTCGCCGCGGCGCACGCCGAAGGCGCGAGGGTGACCGCGCACACCTTCGCCACCGAGTCCCTGGACGCGCTCCTGGACGCGGGTTTGGACTGCATCGAACACGGCACGGGAATGACGGGCGTCCACATGGAGCGCGCGGCCGCCGCCGGAACTCCCGTGGTGCCCACGCTGCTCCAGATCGCGAACTTCGTCTCCTTTGCGGCACAGGGTGCGGAGCGTTTCCCCAGGTTTGCCGCCCGCATGCAGCGCATGTATGACCGCAGGTATGAGCACGTTGCCCAGATGCGTGAGGCGGGCGTCACGCTGCTCGCGGGAACAGACGCGGGGTCGTCCATCGCGCACGGTGACGTCGCGCGCGAGGCGCTGGAGATGGCCAAGTGCATGCCCGTGGCCGACGTGCTGGCTGGCGCCACGTGGAGGGCGCGGAAGTTCCTGGGCGCCTCCGTTCTCGAGGAGGGCGCCCCGGCAGACCTCGTTGTTCTCACAGCAGACCCGCGGCTGACGATTGAAACGTTGGGCGCTCCTGCCGCAGTCATGCTTGAGGGTCTCCTCATCATCTGAACGCGCTCTGAGCGGTCTGTGAGGAATTGACACCATCCTGGATCTATCGCACCATCCCTTGCGGTGCCAGCGGTGAAGGAGCAGTCGTGAAGCGCAATCGAGCGGCACTGGTCACCTCGGTATCGACCGCCATGTTGGGTGCGGGCTGGGTCGCAGGAGTCGTCGGCACCGCCGTGGCCAAGCAAGACGACGCTGTGACCACCACTATCGGTGCGGTTGGCGCCCCGTCGCCCTCAGCTGGCACGTCCACTGGCACGTCGGCGTCGCCCTCGCCAAGCTTTGGCACCGATCCGTCGGCCGGCGCGTCGGCCTCCGCTCCCGCTCCGGCACCGGCCCCAGCGGGGCCGTCCGGGACCTTCGACAGCGCGACCGTTCACACCCGCTACGGCAACTACCAGGTTGCGCTCACCATCGAGGCGGGCAAGATCACCACCATCTCGATGCTGCAAAGCGGTGCCAGCGACGGGACCTCACGACAGATCGCCGGAAGCGCCCTGCCGACGCTTCAGCAGCGGGTGCTGTCGGCGCAGACCTACAACGTCCAAGGCGTCTCGGGTGCCAGCTACACGTCGCAAGGTTTTGTCGCGGCCGTGCAGAATGCGATGCAAGCGGCGGGCATCTGATGGCCGTCGACGTGAGAGTACCCATCACCACGGACACGTACGAGGACCGAGCTGAGACGGACTCGGCGTGGAAGGACACGCTCGAGAGCATCTTCTGGCTGACCGGAGTCGGCGCGCTGTCCCTGATGCTCGCGACCGGCGCGCCCATCGGGAGCATCGGCGACGCGCTCACGACCATCGGCCGCGCCACGGGAATTGTCGCGGCCACCATGATGATGGTGCAGCTGCTCGTGATCGCGCGCGTCCCCGTCATTGAACACCGCCTCGGCCACGACCGCGCCGCGCTCCTGCACGGCAGGCTCGGCCGCATCGGCTTCATCGTGATCTGTGTCCACGTAGCCACGCTGGTACTCGGCTATGGGGCGCGTGTGAACACTGGATGGTGGGATCAGGCGTGGTCGTTTGCCCTGCACTTCGGCGACGAGATGACACTCGCGGTCATCGGGTTTTGGCTCCTCATCGCGGTCGTGGCGACGTCGCTTGCGGCCGTGCGTACCCGGTGGAAGTACGAAAGGTGGCACGCCGTCCACATGCTCACCTACATCACCATCGCGGTCAGCATCCCGCACCAGTTCGTCAACGGCACCACGTTCTCCGGCTACGCGTTCGCCGCCACCGACACTCTCGCCCGCTGGTACTGGGCGATGATGTGGACCGTCAGTGTTGGCGCGTTCCTGGTCTATCGGTGGCTGCGGCCACTGTGGCATCTCTTGCGGCACCGCATCACCGTCGCTCGTGTGGACCGGAACTCGGACGGCACCATCTCGGTATGGATGACGGGTCGCTTGCTCCAGCGGATGCACCCAAGGGCCGGGCAGTTCTTCATGTGGAGGTTCCTCAGCCGCGGCATGTGGACCGAGGCCCACCCCTTCTCCCTGTCCAGGTCGCCTCGCGGCGATGTTCTCCGCATCACGGTCAAGCCGGTGGGAGACCACACCGCCGCCATCTCCGACCTGCTCCCTGGCACCAAGGTGATGGCAGAGGGTCCGTTGGGTCGATTCACGGCCCACCACAGGCGAGCTCACGGCACCGTGCTGGCTGGCGCGGGTTCCGGCATTGCCCCGATGGTCGCGATCCTGGAGGAACTGGATTCATCTGGCCCCATCGTGGTGTTCCTGAGGGCCCGCGACGCTTCGGAGATCCCTCACCTCGACGAGGTCAGGGAGCTCGCACGCGAACGCGGCGCCACCCTCTACCTGCTTGAGGGTCGGCGTTCCACCGGCTGGCTCCCGCAGGGACAGGCCGCCACCATGACGCAACTTGTCCCGGCGATCGCGGCCTCCGACGTGTACGTGTGTGGACCGGAAGAGTGGGCCAAGGCCGTGCTTGACGAGGCGCGAGCGTGTGGGGCGCCGGAGGAGCACCTGCACCGCGAGGAGTTCGCCTGGTAGACCCCTCCGTTGGGGAATGCGGTCCGCGCATCGCGTGTTGCGCACGTCAACCAGGGGCATAGCCCGGGGTGACGGCCTGAGGAGGACAACCGATGACGCCAGCCTCAGTGCCGAGCCCGTGGCTGATCGCGGCTCGTTCCTGGTGGGCCGATATGGCCCACGGCTCCGTCTACGTGGTTGTCGCGATCGGCGTGGCCTTCTTCCTCGCGGACGGTGGACTCCAGACGTTCGCCACCATCGACTACGTCTACGCGACCGGGCGCGCGCTCGGCATCGTCGCGGCGGCGCTGATGCTGTTCCAAGTGTTGCTCATCTCCCGCGCGCCGTTCATCGAACGCGGAATGGGCCACGACCGTGCTGCGGCGCTCCACACCCGCACCGGCAAGGTCGCCATCATTGCGATGGCGTCTCACGCGTCGATCATCAGCTTCATGAGCGCGTACTACGCGGACGTCAGCGTCTTCACTCAATCGACGATCTTCTTCAAGAGCCAGTGGTTTCTCGCGTTCGCCCAGATCGCTTTGGGAGTGTTCGCGATCGTGTTCGTCACGTCGTTGCTGATCGTGCGCGCACGGTGGCGCTACGAAAACTGGCACGCGGTTCATCTGCTCACCTACGTGGGCGCAGCGTTCGCCATCCCGCACCAGTTCCTCGAGGGATCGACGTTTCGAGACGGCGGCGCCGCGTGGTGGTACTGGCTGGCTCTTTACCTTGTGGCGTGGGGATCGCTCCTCGCGTTCCGCGTGGTGGCCCCGCTCGTGCGCTTCGCCACACACGACATTCGCGTTGCCCGCGTGACGCAGCTGGCGGACGGGTCCACGTCCGTGGAGATGAGCGGCCGCCAGTTGGACCGACTCGGGGCACGGCCAGGGCAGTTCATGCTGTGGAGATTCCTGGACCGGGGCCGGTGGCGCGACGCGCACCCGTTCTCGCTGTCGAGCGCCGCGAGCCCCACGGCGCTACGCATCACCGTGAAGCCCAGCGGCGACGGTTCCGCCGGGCTTGCCGGGGTGGAACCCGGGACCCGGGTGCTGATCGAGGGACCCTTGGGGATCTTCAGCGACGCGTCGCGTACCCGGCCCGGCGTCGTCCTGGTCGCGGCAGGCATCGGCATCACCCCCATCCGCGCGATGCTCGAAGGAATCGACCCGGCCCACGGCCCCGTGGACGTCATCGTTCGGGCCCGCAGCCGCGCCGAGGCGCCACTGCTCGACGAGGTTGAGGAGCTTGCGGCGGACAAGGGCGTTGCGCTGCATGTGGTGCTTGGCGCTCGGGGAGAAGGGTGGGCGGCGACGGACCACCCCGCCACGCTCGAAGGTCTTGTGCCCGACGTCGCGGAGCGTGACGTCTACATCTGCGGACCGCGCCCATGGGCCGCGGACGTCGAACGGGAGGCACGCGCCGCAGGCGTGGGTCGAGAAAGCGTCCACCGAGAGGAATTTGCATGGAGCGGGGTCAAGGCATGACGACGATGCAGGCAGTGGTGTGGGTGGGCGCGTCGGCGTCGCTCTTGGCGGCGTGCTCGTCTGGGACCGCACACCCAGACACTGCTGAGCCGGTGGCCGCAGGCGATGTCGTCTACAACGACGGCGTCTACGTTGGCCCGCGCGTGGAGAACATCAAGGGCGGGTATCAAGCGCAGGTCACCATCAAGGATGGCGTGATCACGGCTGTCGAACCCGTGGAGGCGGGGACAAGTGATCCCGAGTCCCTGAGGGTCAACGCGTTCGCCGTGCCCACCATCGTCGAGCGCGTTCTCCAGGCACAAAGCGCCGACGTCGAGTTCGTGTCGGGATCGTCCTATACCTCGCCGGCGTTCATTGAATCCATCGCCGGTGCCCTCGACGAAGCCACGGTGGCATGATGCGGGCCTCGCGACTGGCGGTGGTGGTGGTCGCGTGTGGGGTCATTCTTGCCGTGGGCTACGCTGCGGCACCCGAGCCGCTTCCTATGCTAGAACTCGTGACGCCCGCGTCGACGTCCGCACCCGCCACTCAGGAGGCCGCTCCGTGACCGAAGTGCCGCCGTTCTCCTCCACCGTGACGGCCATGGGGATGCCGTTCGTGGTGCAGATCCAGATGCCGGCGTCCGAAAGCGTGGCCAACGCCGCGGTCGCGCGCTTCCACGACGAACTCAAGTGGGCGGACGAGGTGTTCTCGCTGTTCAAGGAGGAGTCATACCTGTCGCGCCTGAACCGCGGCGAGATCTCCGTGGACGAGTGCCCAGAAGAAATGTTCGAGATCTTGAACGCGTGCGAGTGGTACCGAGCCAAGACCTTGGGAGGGTTCGACGCCCGGCGTCCCGACCACATAGATCCCACCGGCATCGTCAAGGGCTGGGCGGTAGCACGCGGTTCAGCCGCGCTCGACGACGTCGGCGCTGCGTCCTGGATGATCGGCGCGAGCGGCGACGTCCTGGTCTCGGGTGAGGGTCAGCAGTGGCGCATCGGTATCGCGGATCCTCGCGTCAGGGGTGACCCGACCGGGCATCCCGTGGTGGACGTCGTGATGCTCGGCGGCAAGCTCCGGGCGTTGGCTACGTCCGGTAGCGCCCAGAAGGGCCTCCACATTTGGGACCCTGCTACAGGGCAGGGCGCAGCGCACTACCTGTCCGTGTCGGTCATGGCGGACAACATGGTCGATGCCGATGCCTGGGCCACGGCGATCGCCGCCGGCGGCGAAAATGTGCTGTCCGCGGCGCTCGACGCCGGTATGGAGGCCATGGCGATCACCGCCGAGCGTCCGGATGGCACCTACGGCGCTTACGCGTCGTCCGGCTGGCCATCGATCCTGCCCGCATAGCGTTCGCGCGCCTGGTCAGGACTCTGGCATACTTGTCCGTTGGCGCTCGCGGCCCTCTACCCGCTGGTGACTATTCGTCTTGTCAGGCGAACCGGTTCATTTCCCGGACCGATTCCGCCCGACTCACACCGAATCCATAGGAGCAATACCGAAAATGGCAGCCAAGATCCGACTCAAGCGCTTCGGCAAGAAGCGCACCCCCTATTACCGCGTCGTCGTCATGGACTCACGCGCCAAGCGCGATGGCCGCGCGATCGAAGAGATCGGCAAGTACCACCCCACCGAGGAGCCCTCGGTCATCGTGATCGACTCCGAGCGCGCCCAGTACTGGCTTTCCGTGGGCGCACAGCCGTCCGACCAGGTCAAGGCGCTGCTGAAGCTCACGGGTGACTGGGGCAAGTTCAAGGGCGACAAGGACGCGAAGAGCACCGTCAAGTTTGCCGAGGGCAAAGCCAACCCTGAGGACGCCATCAAGGCTCACGCAGACCAGGCTGAGAAGTTGAAGGCCGAGAAGTCGACCGCCAAGGAGAAGGCTGCCAAGGAGGCCGAAGAAGCCGCCAAGGCCGCCGAGTCTGCGGCGAAAGCCGAAGCCGACGCAAAGCCCGAAGCCGACGTGGTGGCCGATGAGTCGTCCGAGGTTCCCGCCGACGAGGGCACCGACGTTGACGTCGAGATCGCCGAGGGCGACCCGAGCGACGCCGACGACAAGGTCGAGGGCACCCTCGACGAGGAGGCGAAGTAACGCATGGTCCTCGAGGCCCTGGAGTTCCTGGTCCGTTCGATCGTCCGGAACCCGGAAGATGTGCGTGTCACCGAGCGTTCTGGGCGTCGCGGAGTGACCCTCAATGTGGTGGTCCACCCGGACGACCTGCCGCGGGTCATCGGCCGTCACGGCCGCACGGCGAACTCGCTGCGCACCGTTGTCGACGCGGTCTCGCGCGATGACGTCCGTGTCAACATCGTCGACGTCGACTAAGCACCGAGCAACGCGCGTGGCCCGGTCCCTTTCGGGGGGCCGGGCCGTTCGCGTTCTGTGCGCTACGAACCGGACATGGGTCCGACACGCCGCGCGACGCGCAGTACCGGCCGCGCGTATCGGGGTGTGGGGTCGAGAAGTGGTTCGGTGCGTCCCGGTGCGACTGCGGTGGGGCAGGCTATCTCGGGCCTGGCGCGCTCGGTGCCGCAGGACTGGGGCGTCCCGAACGCGACCACCACCCTTAGTCTTGACCCCATGAAGGTGACTGTCGCGCGCATCGGCCGCGCCCATGGACTCAAGGGGGAGGTCTCGGTCGAACTGAGGACAGACATTCCCGAGCAGCGGCTCAAGCCGGGCTCGACCCTCGAGACCGAGCCCGCCGTGGCGGGACCGCTGACCGTGGTCGCCGCGCGCATCCAGTCGGGACGCTGGTACCTGCGCATTGAGGACATCGAGACGCGCGAGGCGGCCGACTCGCTGCGGGGCGTCGAGCTTGTGGTCGAGGCGGACGAGGACGAGGAGGACGGCGCCTGGTATGTCCACGAGCTGGTGGGCCTGCGCGCCGAGCGTCCCGACGGCACCGTGGTGGGCGAGGTGGTCGACCTCATGGACATGCCGGCCCACGATGTACTGATCGTCCGCGAGCCCTCGGGGTACCGCGCAATGATCCCGTTCGTCGAGGAGTTTGTGCCCGAGGTGGATGTCGAGGGCGGCCGCGTCATCGTCACGCCGCCGTATGGCCTCCTGGAGGGTGAGGAGCAGGTGGACACGGGGGAGACGCACTAGTGCGCATCGACGTTCTGACGATCTTCCCCGAGTTCTTCTCGGTGCTCGATGTGTCGCTCCTGGGCAAGGCGCGTCAGGCCGAGCTGGTCCAGGCGAACGTGCACGACCTGCGCACGTGGGCTGCCATGAAGGCCGACGGCACGCCCGATATTCACCGCACGGTGGATGACGCCCCCTTCGGCGGTGGAGCGGGCATGGTGATGAAGGCGGATGTGTGGGGGCGCGCTCTGGACGACGTGCTGCAGCCGGGAGGCGTGTTGGTGATTCCCAGCCCCGCCGGAGTTCCCTTTACACAGGCGCTCGCGGCCGACCTGGCCCGGGCGGATCAGATCGCTTTCGCATGCGGCCGCTACGAGGGCATCGATGCGCGCGTGGCCGAGCACTACGACGCGGTGGGATTTCGGGTTCTGGAACTGTCGCTCGGCGATTACGTGCTGAATGGGGGAGAGGTGGCCGCATTCGCGATGATCGAGGCCATTACCAGGCTCATCCCGGGCTTCATGGGCAACGCCGAAAGCATCGTCGAGGAAAGCCACGCTGACGGACTTCTCGAGTACCCGTCGTACACCCGACCCGCGTCGTGGCGAGGGCTCGACGTGCCCGACGTGTTGCTGAGCGGTCACCACGGCAAGATTGAGTCGTGGCGGCGCGAGCAGCAGCTGGAGCGCACCCGCATCAGACGGCCGGACCTATTCGCCGACCCACGCGAGGGTGTGGCACAATAGCCTGTTGGTGCGAGCGGAGTTGAGACCTGCCACAGGGGGTTCAGCGGTTCCCGCGGCGCGCCGTCCTTTATCGAGTGCCGCAAGGCAAGAGATCGTGGATGACCTGTGGCAGCTGCGAGGAGTGACACATGCACAAGCTTGACGGCGTTACCGCAAGCCAGCTTCGTGACGACATCCCGGCGTTCCGCGCCGGCGACACGCTCAAGGTTCACGTGAAGGTCGTCGAGGGCACCCGCTCTCGTATCCAGGTGTTCCAGGGCATTGTGATCGCCCGCCAGGGTTCCGGCGTGGGCGAGACCTTCACGGTCCGGAAGGTTTCCTTTGGCGTGGGAGTGGAGCGCACGTTCCCCCTGCACGCACCGACCATCGACAAGATCGAGGTTGACCGTCGTGGCGACGTGCGTCGCGCCAAGTTGTACTACCTGCGCGGCCTGCGCGGTAAGGCTGCGCGAATTCGCGAGAAGCGCGAGAACTAGCCATTAACCCCTCACACGTCGCACCGGCGGAGAGGTCAGAGTTTTCTCTGAGTCGTCGTGTTACCGGTTGGCTCCGCGAGATCCTCATCGTGCTGGGTAGCGCGCTCGTCTTGTCGCTGCTGCTCAAGACCTTCGTGTTCCAGTCGTTCTGGATCCCGTCCGGGTCGATGGAGAACACGCTGCAGGTGAGGGACCGCATTCTGGTGTCGCTGTGGCGACCCGGCCCGCTCGATCTGCGTCACGGCGACGTGGTCGTGTTCCGGGACCCAGGCGGGTGGCTCGGCCCCACATCGGAGCCGGCCCCCACGGGTCTTGCCAAGGGCTGGAACGAGTTCGCAACTTTTGTGGGGCTCTTGCCTCAAGACGCAGGCGAGCACCTCGTCAAGCGGGTGATCGGCCTGCCGGGCGACACCGTCGCGTGCAACACCGCGGACGACAAGGTCACGGTCAACGGAGTGGAGCTGGTGGAGAACTACATCAAGCCGGGCACGTCCAGCTGCACGAATGCCTGGGAGGTTACCGTTCCCGCGAACCGAGTGTGGGTGCTGGGAGACAACCGCTCCAACTCCGCCGACTCGCGCGCACACCTCGGCGACCCCGGCGGAGGGATGGTGCCGATCGACAACGTGGTCGGCACTGCGTTCGTGACCGTGTGGCCGCTGGATCACTGGAAGATGCTCGACAATCCCTACCCCGGCTAGCCCGCGCCTCTAGGGTCGAGGCATGAGCGTCACCCTTGTCCGCGAGACCACTTTGTGGGACGCGGGCGCGCGCCTGGTCGCCGGCGTCGACGAGGTGGGCAGGGGAGCGCTTGCGGGCCCCGTGAGCGTCGGCGTAGCGGTGCTGACGCGGTGCACCACGTGGCCCAGGGGGCTCGCCGACTCGAAGGAGCTGAGCCCCAAGGCGCGCGAGGCGCTCGCGACGGTGATCCCCGACTTTGGCGTGGGCCGCGCGGTCGGGCATGCGAGCGCTGCGGAGATCGACGAACACGGCATTGTCGCCGCGTTGCGGTTGGCCGGGATGCGGGCCTTTGCCTGCCTGGCGTCCGACGGCATCGTGCCCGATGCGATCCTGCTTGACGGCCGCCACGACTGGCTGACGCCACCCGCCGCCGACCTGTTCTCGGACGAGGCCGAGGCTGCGGCCATCGCACCCGTCACCATGGTCGTGAAGGGTGACAGGCTGTGTGCGTCTATCGCGGCCGCCTCGATTGTCGCCAAAGTGGAGCGCGACGCACTGATGCGCGAGGCGCACGCGGGTCATCCCCAGTACGGCTGGGAAGACAACAAGGGGTACGGCGCTGCGGGGCACATGGCTGCCTTGCGGGAACTCGGTCCGAGCCCGCTTCACAGGGTGTCGTGGAAGTTGCCCGAGCAGGTGGGGGCCGGCCTCTAGGCCGGCGTTGACCACCCGATTCGGCGCTTCACGGCCTGCACGGCGGCTGGTGGCAGTCCCGTGGGTCCCACCCCAAGGTGTTCCGTGGCGATGGCGAGCAGCCTTCGTGCGGCCGTCTCCGGCGACTGCGCGACCGCCTCGGCGATCTGGGCCGCGACTATGGGGTAGGCCTGTTCGATACGTCGAAATCCGTCGAGGCGGTCAAGTGCTCCCGCCTCGTGAGACGGGAGCGTGGCACGCACGGCACGCAGCAACGCACCGACGGCTCCGTTGCGAATCACGTTGCCTGCGCTGATGCGCTCGCCGCGGCGCCACCGCCCGACTCCATGGAGGAGTTCGAAGAGGAACACCGCAATGTCGCGTTCCGCGTCCGCTTCGTTCGCCGCAAACCGGCGGGAAGCGATCTCTGCCATGGTCTCCGCGACGCCGCCACGGTCCAAGAGCACGCGATAGCGGTCGGCGACCCAGGTGCGCAGGCTCTCGAGAGTGGCGACACCCCACTCGACGAGGTGTCCGTTGCTGTAGACGGCCTTCCCGCCCCCGTGGTGCTCGACGGTCCGCAGGACAAGATCTTCAGGGTGAGGCAGCCAGACGAGACCGTCGCGGAATACCGCTGTCGCCTCGGGCTTGACGATGATGGCGATGTCGTGGTCCGACCACTCATCCACTCGAGAGGGGTCCGCCGTCGATCCCATGCCGACCACGCCCACCACGTCGCGTCGTGCTGACAACGTGGCGAGCACCCCCTGAAGCCACGCGTGGTGCTGTTCGGGCGTCACGTCGCCGACGGGAACAGTGGGCCGAGCCTGTCCCAAGCAGAGGCACGGACGTAGACGGGCACCCTGTGGCGAGGCGTGCGGGTGGTGATGGTCTGTCCGCCCTCGACCGGTTCGCCGGTCCAGGCATCGCGCCAGTTGCCGCGCGGCACGTACACGTCCCAGGAGTCGCCTGGCGCGAGAACGGGTGCCACGAGCACGTCGTCGCCCAGCGTCCACTCGGGCGGCGCGGACCACACGGCCTGGTCGTCGGAATGGTCGAAGAACAGCGGGCGCATGAGTGGGCGCGACGTGTCGACGGCCTTCTTCGCCTGCTCGGAGATGTAGGGCAGCAGCCGCTCGCGAAGAGCGACGATCTCCCGCACCTCGTCGATCACGGACGCGTCGTCGGAGAGCTCCGCGATGTTCCATGGAGTGCGATCCCGCGAGGGTGTCCGGTGGTGGTTGAACTCCGAGTGGTATTGCATGATCGGGACGAAGGCGCTCGCGGCGAACGCCCTCACATACAACTCGGCGTCAGGGACCGGACCGGAGAACCCGGCAATGTCCCAACCCCAGTAGACGATGCCAGACGCGGCGGCGTTGAGGCCAGCCCACATCGACCAGCGGAAGGCGTCCCAGGTGGAGTTTTCGTCGCCAGCCCAGAACGTGCCGTGGGCTTGGGAGCCCGTGAACCCCGCGCGCGAGAAGGTGACCGGTGCTTTGCCGCACCGCCTCATCAAGTCTCCGTACGCCTTCGCGTAGGCCACCGGGTTGAGGTTGTTCGCCTCCGCGCCGGTGCGCCCGTCGAGGTACACGAGATCCGACCCCCAGGCGTGCTCGCCGCCGTCGGTCTTGAATCCGTCCACGCCCATCTGCTCCACCAGGTAGCGACGCTTCTCAGTCCACCAGTGGGCGGCCTTTTCATTCGAGAAGTCGGGCATGAGGCTGAGTGGGAACCACCATCCGCGGTTGCGATATGGCCGCAGGGAGCCGTCGGGGTGTCGCGTCCTGATCAGGTGTCCCTCGCGGATGGCGGCGTCCGCGTCGCGTCTCGCTTGACCTTGAGGATGGGGCCTCATCTTCATGAGCGGGATTTGCCACAGCAGCAGGCGGGTGTCCTGTGCATGCAGGGAGTCCACCATCCCCTTGGGGTCCGGCCACGCGCCGTCCTCCGGGTAGCTGAAGTCCTCGAGGCGGAGGGGTCCCCCGTCTTCTCGGGGCTCATAGGCGGCGTCTCGCCACGCCGTGAACGTGCTTTCGTCACTCCAGGCCTCGATGACGATCGACCCGACGGGGATCTCGTGTTGTGCGTGGAGTGCCGCCTGACGTTCCACTTCCGCCTGAGTGTTCCACTCATTGCCGCTGGCCCAGAGGCGTAGCACCCAGTCGGGAAGTTCCTCGGGACGACCGGCGCGTTCAAGGAACGCATCCAGCACGGCGGTGGGCGAGCCCGCGAACGTCCGCACGGTCAAGGCTGCCGCCGCGTTGGCGGGGGAGGCGGTCTCCGCCTCAATGACGAGCCGACTCGGATCCGCCTCGCCCACGTCGAACCACACCCGCCGCGACGTGTCGACGTGAAAACCCCAGCCGGAGCCGCCTACGACGTGCGCGAACGGCATGGGCATGTACGTGCGCCGCATCGCGCCTTGGGACTTATATTGCTCGAACACCACCGAGTCAAGGCTGGTGCCGCGGTGATCGAGGCGGTCGAAGCGCTCGCCGAAGCCCGCCACGTGCTCGCCGCTCGCAAGGGGGAGCGAGAAGCGCACTTTGGCGACGTGTGTTGCGGTGCGCAGCGCGCTCACCGAACCGGGGACGACGCCGCGTTCGCCGTCGACCGCGACCAAACCGTCCGGCTCGTCTACCCAGCGCGCCACCTCCGTGTTCGAGACGCGAGTGCGCCGCGTGGTGGTGCCATCGGTTGCCGTGAGGCGATACGAGAGCGACACGGCAGTGGCGGCAACCTCGATCGTCGTCTCCCAGCCGCCCGACTTGCGGGCGAGCCGCGCTTGCGCCGAGGCGAGATGGCCGCCGTCGACCTGCTGGCCGCGAGATGACCTCGCCACGGGGGCGCAAGGGACGTCGAGTGTGACGCGCGAGCCGTCGGCCAGGATTTCGGTCAGGTGAAGTGTCACCTCTGTGACATCGGAGGTGGCTCGGGAGCCGATGCGCAGCGCCTCACCTGCGATGGGCAGCACCGGCCAACGCTGGTCGGTGTCGGGGGAGTAGGGATGGCCCGAGCCAAGCGGGGTGTGGCGAACCATCATCGTTCAAGCTCCTGTGCGAGGCGAAGCACCATGGCGTGGGACCACAGCAGGGGAGTGGCAACGTCTCCCCACTTGTCGACCCACTCCTGCTTGCGGTCTGGGGCCAGCAAGTGGCCGTCTACTTGTTCGGGTAGGTCAAGGGTGTCCGTGGCGGTCGAAACCGCCCATGCCAGATAGTCGGCAGCGCGCTCGGGCTCGCCGAGAGCGGCGCGCGCCAAGCCTGCGAAGCAGCTCAAGAGCGGCCACTGGCCGCCTCCATAGAACGTGTCGGCAACGAAGCGGTGCACGCCATGGTTCACCACGAGGTCCGCCTCGACGGCGTCGAGTGTGGCCCGCGCTACCGGGTGATCGGCAGGGATGAAGCGGAGGGGCGCGATCAGCGACGTGAGCGAGCCGTCCACGGCGTCGGAGCCCACCCACTTGACGAGGTGGCCGTTGGCCACGCCGTCGGTCAGCACGAAGTCGCGAATGGTAGCCGCGGTGGAGGCCGCGAGGTCGGCGCGGGCAAGATCAAGCACTCCCATCCGGGAGGCGGCTTCAAGTCCCGCCCCGATGCATCCAAGCGTGGAGATGTGGAGCCGATCGTCGTGTTCTTCCCACCAGTCGAAGCATGCGCGCTTCCACGACGAGACGAGGTAGTCGACCGTGATCGCGACAGCCTCCACGTAGGGGGAAAGGTCGGAGCCGTGGCGCGATGCGTGGGCGTCGAGAGCCCACAACCACGTGCCGAACCCGTCCAACTGGAAGTCCCACCAGTCGCCGCCGCCGGCGCGTTCGCCAGCGAAGGTGAAGCGGGCGGGAAGCATGCGGTCGTCGGGAAGGGGCTCGCCTGCGGCGGCGGCATCNNGTGGGGCTGGCGGGGTAGGCGCCCTCGGGGGTCTGGAGAGAGCGGATGAGGTCGCGGGAGTAATCGAGAAGGGCGCGATCGGGCACGAATGCGACCGGGATCATGAGGGTACTCATTTCTGGACGTCGGGGTGGGCTCGCAGAGCCTGGTGGCGGCGAATTCTGGGCGCCGCCACCAGGCTCTCGTCATGCGTCAGCCGAGCAGGTCGTTCACCTGCGAGGCAGCGGACGCCAGCGCGTCCTCCACCGACATGCGCCCTGCTGCGGCCTCGGTCAGTTGAGCGCCGATGATGTCCTGCATTTCAGCCTGATTGTCGCCAATGACAGGCGGCAAGGCGATGCCGTCAAGCGAGTCGAACACGGCCTGACGGTTGTCAGGAGAGCCCTGGTCGAGGTACGTCGCGAGCAGCGCCTCGTCCGAGATGGCGGGCAGTTCCCAACCCGCACTGAGACGCGTGTCTACCATCACCTGGGAGCTCGTGAGGTACTCGGCGAACATCTGCGCCGCCTCCTTCTGCGAGGAGTTCGCAGACACGGCCACCGCGTTGGAGAACACGGCCGACGCGTTTTGGGCGTCACCCGGTTCGACGGCGATGTCCCACCCGAAGCTGCTGTCGGCGGCTGCGCCGAACATCCAGATGCCCGAGTGCCACATGGCGAGCTTGCCATCGGCCCACAGGCTGGTGTCGAAGTCCGGGGTGCCAGCGCCCTGCTCTGCCGTCGGCATCGTCGATCCCGACTTGCCTACGAGCCACTGCGCGGCGGCGATGCCCTCAGGAGAATCGAACGCCACCGAGGTGCCGTCGTCGCTGAGGAACTGGCCGCCCGCCTGCACGAGTGCCTTGTAGAACTCGTAGTAGGAGATGGGCTGGTAGTCGCCCCACACGCCCGCACCGGTGTCGGTCAGCGCCTCGGCGGCTGCCTTCTCGTCTGCCCACGTCCAGTCGGACGTCGGGTAGTCGAGCCCGGCAGCGTCAAACAGATCCTTGTTGAAGTACAGGACCACGGTGGAGAACGACGTCGGCAGCGCGTAGGAAACGCCGTCGGTCTGGTAGGCCGCCGCGACATCGCCGCGATACACGGAGGAGTCGACGCCTTCGAGGGGCGCGAACGCGCCTGCCGACTGGTACGTCGGGTAGGTGGCGTACTCGATGTCAAACACGTCGGCCGTGGTGCCTGCGGCCAGGTCCGTCTGGAGCGCAGTGAAGTAGTCGGCGTATGGCAACGTCGTGACGTCCACCGTGATGGTGGGGTTTTCCGCCTCGAACGCCGAGACGATGGCGGCCAGGTTGTCTTCATTCCCGCCATTCGAGATGAAGTTGGAATAGGTGATCGTGACCGGCTCGGCCGCGCTCGATGTCGCGCCGCCCGACGTCTCACCGGGTTCGTCGCTTGACGAGCACGCAGTGAGCGTCAGTGCGAGGGCGGCGACAATGCCGACCCCGGCGATTGCTGACTTTTGCATGGGATTTCCTTCGGTTTATGGGTGGTGCCCGGGCTACTTGATTCCCGAGCCTGCTACGCCCTGAATGATGTACTTCTGGGCGAAGATGTAGAGGGCGAGCATCGGAATGATGCTCACCACGGAGCCGGCCATCATGACGTCCCATTGGGTGGTGAATTGCCCCTGAAGGGACGCCAGGGCGAGCGGCAGAGTCTTGAGTTCGTCGGAACGCAGGATGACGAGCGGCCAGAGGAACGCGTTCCAGCTACTCATGAAGGCGAAGATGCCAAACGTGGCCATGGCGGGACGGACGTTGGGCATGACGATGCTGGCGAAGGTGCGCAGGTGGCCCGCGCCGTCGAGCATGGCCGCCTCGTCGAGTTCGCGTGGCACCGTCACCATGGCCTGGCGCATCAGGAACACGCCGAATGCGCTCGCCACGGACGGCAGCAGTACACCGAGGTAGCTGTCCACGAGGCCGAGCGACTTCATCTGGTCGAACAGCGGCACCAGCAGCACCTGCATCGGGATCATCATGGTGGCCAGGTACAGAGCGAAGGCCGCGCGTTTTCCGGGGAACTCGAAGCGACTGAACGCATACGCGGCGAGCGCCGACGTCGTCACCTGGATGACGGTGACAGCCAGGGCAAGTCCGACTGAGTTGGCAACGGAGCGGGCAAACGTGGTGGTTGAAAACAGCGTGCGGTAGGCGTCGAGCGAGGGGTCCTCGGGGATCAGGGTCGGGGTGGCGGAAAGGCCCGCGCCGGACGTCACCGACGTGATGACGGTCCACACGAATGGGAACACCATGGCGATTGCGCCCGCCGTGAGAACGGCCGCAAGAATCCAGGTGCGCTTTGACTTAGGCATAGTTGACCCACTTCCGCTCGCCGCGGATCTGGATCATGGTGATGGTCATGATCACGCCGAACAGCAGCATCGATAGCGCGGACGCCATGCCGGCCTGGCCGTACCGGAAGGTGAGGTCGTAGACGCGCTCGACCACCACCTCGGACGAGCCGTTGGGCCCGCCTCCCGTCATGGCATACACCTGGTCGAAGACCTGGAAGCCATTGATGAGCGAAATGATCACCACAAAGAAGATCTGCGGAGACAGTAGCGGCAGGGTGATCGTGCGCAAGCGGCTGAACCAGCCCACTCCGTCGAGCGTGGCGGCCTCCTGGACGTCCGTGGGGATGGTCTGCAGGCCCGCGAGCAGGAGCACCATCACGTAGCCGAGGTCCTTCCATGCCGACGCCAGGATGATCGACGGCATCGACCACGTTGGGTCCGTCCACCAGCCGGGTCCGTCGATCCCGAAGTTGGCCAACACGGTGTTGACGATGCCCACCGAGGGGTTGAGGAGCCACCGCCAGACGATCGCCACGGCGATCCACGAGGTGACGACGGGCAAGAAGTACACGCCGCGCAACAGGTTGCGGCCGCGGAAGGCGCGGTTCAGTCCCAGCGCGAGCGCGAGGCCACCGACGAACGTGAGCGGGAGGGTGCCCGCGACGTAGTACAGCGTGTGGCCGAAGACCACGAGGGTGTCCTGGTCAGTGAAGAGCTCCTGGTAGTTGCTGAGACCGGTCCACTTCATGGGGCTGATGAGATTCCAGGTGTGGAGGCTCGCCCACGCGGCCCGGAACATCGGCACCACCACGAACGCGAGTAGCGGGATAGCCGAGGGCGCCAGGAACAGGTACGCGATCATGGTGGCCTTGTTGCGGCGCGCTCGCGCCGTCTGGCCCGGCTTGCGCTCAGGGGTCAGTGGTTTTGACGAGCCCGGCGATGCAGGGGAGACGGCGGTGCCGACGGTGGTGCCGCGGTTCATGCGGGGTTACCTGCGGCGGCGTCGATGAGGCGAGCGCGAACCAGCCTTCCCTGCTCGCCGGAGACGCCGTCGGCGTCAAAAGGAGTGGACAGGACGAGGGAGGCGGCGCCTTGCGCCCAGCGGTCGTCTTGCCAGCCCTCGACCGCGACCTCGATACCGCGCTTGCGAGGCATCACTGACGAACGCAGCGCGGGTTCGAAGCCCATGGACCAGTGCTTCCACGATTCGGCGCCCTCACCGAGGATCACGATCAACTCCGGGTCGAGGGTGTTCACGACGCCCGCGATCGCGCGCCCCAGGAGGTGGCCCGCCTCGGCAAAGATCCGCTGTGCCGCCTCGTTGCCGCCGCTGGCGACAGTGGCGAGGGCGGTGATGCCGGCGTCGGCGCCGATCACGCCCTCTCGCCGAGCCGTCTCGATGAGCGCGGACTGGCCGATGATCGCCTCGAGGCACCCGAGCGCGCCGCACTGGCAACGCGGGCCGTTCTCCGCCATGGGGAGGTGTCCGATCTCGCCGGCATTTCCCGAGTGGCCGCGCACGACGGCGCCGCCGGCCACGATCCCAGCGCCGATGCCGGTGCCGATCGTGACCACCAGGAAGTTCTCGTGCCCGCGACCGGTGCCAAAGAGCGACTCTGCGAGCGCCAAGGCGTTGACGTTGTTGTCGATGAGGACGGGCAAGTCGGTCGCGTTGCGCAGGGCGAGGCCTAGGGGCAGTTGGCTCCAGCCGAGTTGGGTGGAGTCGACCACGCCCTCGCTTTGCTCGAGGACGTTGCCCGGCAGGCCGACGCCCACGCCGAGCAGATTGGCGTGGGTGGAACTAGAGCAGAAGGCGCTCACAGCGTCGGTGAGTTGCGCGAGTGCCATGGTGTGGGTCGCGTCGAACTGTTCGGTCGCGGTGCGGGTCACGGCGCCGCCGAGGCCCACCTCCACGAGCGTGAGATGATCTGGCGCGACCTTGACGCCAATCGCGCCGAAGCTGCCCGCGGTGAGGCCGAGCAGCAGGGCGGGACGTCCACCGCGGGAGGGGCTGTGCTCAAGTTCCGTGAGGAGTCCATCCGCAAGGAGGTCTCGCGTCAGTTTCGTGATGAGGGCAGGAGAGAGTCCGAGACCGCGGGCCAGATCGGCGCGAGACGTCGCGCCGTGCGCGCCGATGTGCGCGAGGATGGCCGCCCGATTGGCATCAGTGCGGGCCGAAGATATCGCCACGGCTGAACTCCTTTGTTTACAACTAAAGAAAAACTACAACTAAGTGTCGCGATCTGTCAATTCCGGGGTGCCGCGGCGTCGCGATGCCGCACCGCGGCATCTCGTGGGTGATGATGGGGGGGTGAGCAGCGAAGACCTGGAGAACTACGAGACCGAGGCCGAACTGGCCCTGTACCGCGAGTACAGGGACGTGGTCGGACTGTTCCGCTACGTCGTCGAGACCGAGCGGCGTTTCTATCTGGCCAACAAGGTGGATCTGCAGGTGCGCTCGGCAGGCTCGGACATCTACTTCGAGGTGACGATGGCCGATGCGTGGGTCTGGGACGTCTACCGCTCCGCCCGCCTGGTCAAGAACGTGCGTGTGGTGACGTTCAGGGACGTCAACGTGGAGGAACTTGACCACGACGACGCCATGCCGGACATCCGTCAGTTGCGCGGCGGACGCTAGTTCTTGACCTGGGACTCCCGCTCGGCGCGGGCCGCGAAGGACATCCGTACGTCCTTGTACGAACAGGGTGGGTTCAGTCCGGGGTTGCACTCCCAGTCATCGCGGTACCACGTGCCCAAGAAGCTCCCGTCGCTGTCCCGATCGCCCTCGAAGGTGGTGTTCTCGGGCCAGCCCCCGGAGGGAAACGGGCTGTCGGCTGGCCAACTGGGTGGCTTAGCGAACGTGCGGGTGAACCCAAGGCGCAACACGTCGCCGTCGAGTTCGAACCACGTCTCGGACTCGTTCTCGTCGTTCAGCACCTCGACGGTGCCGGTGTCAGCACCTTCGAACCGCAGCGTGAATGCCGTTCCTTCGGCGCCGTCGTCACCACGCCACACCATGTTCCACGTTCCGCTGAGGGGGTCGGTGGCATCGGCGTCAACCGGGTCCGATGCCGTAGGCGCGGCGTCACCGCCGTCGTTCGCGTACGTGCTCGGCTCGTCGCCTCCAAAGAAGTCCGGGAGAAAGGCGAGCGCAAACAGCACGATGAGCAGGAAAAGCGCGGACACGAGGATTCTGGCGCCCGCGGACCCTCTGAACGAGAGTCTCCACAAGGTCGCATTGAGCCGGGAGACCCTTGCTAAGACTGTCAGTTCATCGGGGAGGTCGGACGTCGGCTCATGCTCGCCCGGCCCTGGCGCGCCACCCGTGCTATCAGGCTCCTTCTTCATGGGAGCCACCTCTCCCTACTGGTTCACCGGGCCCGCGCGCACGCCCACCGCCCCGCCGGCGGCTAGATAAAGAGCGTCTGAGCCCCCTCCGAAAGGTCCATGAAGTCGGCGGCAGTGATGATGTCCTCGACGTCATCACGCAGGTCTTTCATGGTGAGCCCCTGCATGTCGGCGCTCATCCGGCACGCCCAGAGGCGACCGCCGGAGGCGACGATCTGGTCCAGGAACTCGTCGACCGGGGGCACGCCCACGTCGTTGATCTGCTTGCGTAGCATCCGGGTTGCGATCGCGGTCATTCCCGGGAACGGCGACAGCCATTGAGGCATCCGTCCTCCGACGGGGAGGTGCATCGCGGTATTTCCGACGGGGCTGAACGCGAGCTTGCGTTGGCGGTTCTTGGTGATCATGTCGAAGCCCCAGAAGGTGAAGAA
>DGBM01000100.1:5281-8916 GCA_002384765.1 Demequinaceae bacterium UBA4004 | reverse complement strand
CCATGAGGCATGGCGCCCCGCACTTGGTCCACTCCCCACGCGAGGTTGATCGCTGTGGGTCTTGCGTCGCGAATCCGCTGGACCTCTGATTGAAGGCGAGCGTCGTGCCATCCTTCGCGCACGGCCTGGTTCATGGCGATGGCCACGCCGAGAGCCCCCGCCGCGCCGAGTGCAGGTGCCCCGCGTACGGAAAGCTCATTGATGGCCCGCACGAGGTCGTCAACCGACCGAACATCTAGGTACCGCTCTTCGTGCGGTAACGCCGTCTGGTCGATCAACCGGAGTGTCGGCTGATCGATGTCGCGCCATTCGATCGCGAGAACCATTCCATACCCTTCGAACCACGTTGTCCGACAACTTGGTGGTAACTGTAAGTCGATGGATGCCGATTGTCAACGAATCGCTACCAAGTTGTTACATTCCGAAAAGGCGCTCGGTATAGTGGGCGCCAGCGAGCCCCGCTGGAGGGCGCGGCTGAAGGGGCAGGGTGGGGAGGCGGACATGGCGCGCAAGGGAACACTCGTGTCGCAGATCTCGAAAGACCTTCGAAGCCAGCTGGCGGCGGGTGAGTACACTCCGGGTTCGCGCCTGCCTACGGAAAGCGAACTCGGCAGCACCTTCGGTGTCTCTCGGCCCACGATCCGCGCCGCGTTGCGTGAACTCGAAGCGCTAGGTCTAGTACGCACCCAGCACGGCGTGGGGACGTTTGTCGTGGACAAGCCTGCGGTGCGCGCCGGCCTTGAGCGGATGGAGTCGATCACCGACTCGATCCGCGCCACGGGACGCGAGCCGGGGATGGTGTACGCGAGCCGCCTCTTTAGGACCGTATTACCTGATGAAGCGGCGAGAATGGGCGTTCCCGGCGATACCGAGGTGCTCGAACTCAGGCGCACGATACTGGCCGACGGTGAGGTCATGGCGTACTCCTACGACCTCATGCCAAAGGCCATCCTGCCGCCGGACTTCGACCTCGAGGAACTTGAGGGTTCGATCTTCGAATTCCTGCGCACCCGCCTTTCGATCCTCCCGGACCGCGGCGTGGCAGAGGTTCACGCGGTGGCGTCCAACCACGTCGGCTGGGGCACCGAAACCTCCGCCCACAACTTGTTTGTCCTGCTCAATCAGCTCCACTACGCGTCCGACGGGCGCCTCGTGTTGTATTCGCGCACCTACTTCATTGAGGGTCGCTACTCCTTCGAGATCATGCGACGCAACTGACTCCCCCCGCGGCACCACACACAAGACGATCCTCCCGTCGGCTCGGCATGAACACTCAACTTTTGCTTGACAACTTCCGACTCCCTGCTAGGTTGTAAGACAACTATCCGGAGAACGTAAGGAAGTGTGCGCATCGTGGAAGATCGCGAGAACGACGGCGTGGTCGACTCGCTGGAACAGCTCGTCGAGGTGTCCCGCGTACTGGGAAGCGACGCTCGGCTCGTGCTCCACGGTGGGGGCAACACCTCAGTCAAGACCACACGGCGTGACGTCACAGGATCGGAGATTCCGGTCCTATGGGTCAAGGGCAGCGGTCATGACCTCGCCACGATCGGCGCGGAAGGATTCGCCGCGCTCCGACTCGAGCGGCTCCGAGACCTGCTCCCGCCCACCCGGATTGGCGATATCGCGCTGCTCAACGAGTTGCGCTGTGCCCGTCTGGATGCCGACGCTCCCGACCCGTCCGTCGAGACCCTGGTCCACGCCCTCGTGCCGCATACCGCAGTCCTGCACTCCCATGCCGATGCGATCCTCTCGCTCACCAACACTGAGGACGGAGAGAAGCGAGTCCGCGAGGTCTATGGCGACAGCGTCGTGGTGGTGCATTACGCCATGCCGGGCCCTGACCTCGCCGCCGCCTGCGCCCTGGCCTGGGAAGCAGAGAGCCACCCGGGCACGGTCGGCCTGGTGGTTCTCCAGCACGGCGTCTTTGCCCTCGGCGACTCCCCCCGAGAGGCACTCGCGCACCATGACTGGCTCATCGCCGCAGCCGAGGTCTATCTGGATGAGCACGCGTCGACGATGGCCGATACGGCTCTGATGCCGCTACCCGACGTCGACCCCGTGGAACTCGCCACCTTCCGTGCTGAACTCAGTGCCCTAGCCGGGAAACCGGTCACTGTCCGGCGCAGCACCGACGACGAAGTCGCGCGCTTTGTCCGGGACCCGGAGCTACTCGCTGCGACAAGTCATGGTCCGCTGACCCCCGACCACGTCATCTGGACCAAGCGGACCCCGCTCGTCGGTACAGACCTCTCCAACTACGCGACGGGCTATCGGACCTACTTCGCAGACCATGAGCATCAGCGCGAAGTCCCGCTCACCATGCTCGACCCCGCTCCACGCGTCGTCCTGGACGAGCGGCTGGGAATGCTCACTGTGGGCCGCAACGCTCGTGAGGCAGGCGTTGCCGAGGACATCTACCGGCACACCATGACGGGAATCGCGACGTCCGAAAACCTCGGCGGTTACCGCCCGGCCACCGCCGGTCACGTGTTCGACCTCGAGTATTGGGAGTTGCAGCAACTGAAGCTCGCGCGCCGCGACACACACCTCCCCCTCGCCGGTCAGGTCGCTCTCGTCACCGGGGCCGCGTCAGGCATCGGGAAGGCTTGCGCACATGCGCTACTCGAGGCAGGTGCATCCGTCGTGGGATGGGATCTCGCTGGCGGAATAGTGGAAGCGTTCGACTCTTCTGAGTGGCTCGGACTGCAGGTCGACGTGACCGACGATGACGCAATGCAGCACGCCTTGAGGACCGGCGTCGAGCGCTTTGGCGGCCTGGACATCCTCGTCGTCGCTGCGGGGATCTTCCCCACAAGCCAGCCGCTCGGCGAGATGCCGATGGCGACCTGGCGAAAAACGATGGCGGTCAACCTCGATGCGGTCGCCGCGCTGTACGGGCACGCGTACCCGCTCTTGCGGCTCGCGCCGACCCATGGACGAGTCGTCGTCGTGGCCTCCAAGAACGTCCATGCACCGGGCCCCGGCGCGGCCGCATACTCGGCCTCCAAGGCAGCACTCACGCAACTCTCGCGGGTCGCCGCGCTCGAGTGGGCGCCGGAGGGTATTCGCGTCAACATGGTCCACCCCGATGCGGTCTTCGACACCGGACTGTGGACTCCGGAACTACTCGCCGCTCGCGCCGAAAAGTACGGCATGTCCATCGCCGACTACAAGCGCCGCAACCTGCTGCGCACCGAGGTCACCAGTGCCGCGGTGGGGCGCCTCGTCCTCGCCATGGCCGACGAGACGTTCGCGTGCACCACCGGGGCCCAAGTCCCCATTGACGGCGGCAACGAGCGCGTCATCTGACCGAAGGAACGCACATGCAAAAAGCATCTCTGAACAACCCCGAGTACCGGAACGGCACCTGGGGACCGGCATACCTGATCCAAGGCCCCAGCAGCGACATGGGCGTACTGCTGCTCAACCCCGGGGACTCCATGCCCAACCACCTGCACTGGCACTGCGATGAGTCGTTCGTTGTGCTCGAGGGCACCTGCACGCTGTGGATGGACGGCGTCGAGCGCCACACCATGACGGTCAATGAAGTCTTCCGGGCGAACCCGGGCGAAATGCACTACCTCGTCAACGACAGCGACAGCCCGTTCCGGTGCCTGTTCATCAAGTCGCCG
>DGBM01000100.1:0-5270 GCA_002384765.1 Demequinaceae bacterium UBA4004 | reverse complement strand
TCTGGCTCTCACATCAAGGGCGCTGGCCAGCTCGACTTTGGCATGCAGCACCGCTTATCTCGCGTGTTCGCACCCGATGGCCGTACCGTCATGCTGGCCTTCGACCATGGGTACTTCCAGGGCCCCACGTCGGGCCTTGAGCGAGTGGACCTGAACATCGTCCCCCTCGCCCCGTATGTAGACGCTCTGATGGCGACCCGCGGGATCTTCCGCACCGTCGTGCCAGCAGCAGCGGACAACGCGCTCGTGCTACGGGCGTCGGGCGGCCCGTCCATCCTGAAGGAGCTCTCCGACGAGCGGCTTGCGATGGACATCGAGGACGCCGTGCGCATCGACGCTGCGGCCGCGGCCGTTCAGGTATTCATCGGAGGCGAGCACGAGACCCAGTCGATCGCCAACCTGACGACGCTAGTCGACGGTGGCCTGCGCTACGGCATCCCGGTGATGGGTGTCACCGCGGTGGGCAAGGACATGGCCCGCACGTCACGGTACTTCGGCCTCGCCACACGGATCATCGCTGAGATGGGGGCGCAGATAGTCAAGACGTACTTCGTCGAGGAAGGCTTCGAGCAGGTGACGTCCGCCTGTCCGGTCCCGATCATCATGGCCGGAGGCAAGAAGCTCCCTGTTCTCGACGCCCTCACGATGGCCTACAAGGCTGTGGATCAGGGCGCCGCGGGCGTGGACATGGGGCGCAACATCTTCCAGCGTCAGGTCCCGGTCGCAATGGTCCAGGCAGTTCGCGCTGTGGTGCACGACGACGCCAAGCCCGAGGCCGCCGCCGAGCTCTACCGCGACCTGTCCGGTGGAGCGCAAGACTGAGATGACAACCGAAAACGGCCACCGCCCGCGACCGGCGGACACGGAAGCCTCCCTTCGCGAGCAGATGTGTGACATCGGGCGCAGCATGTGGACCAAGGGGATGGTGGCCGCGAACGACGGCAACATTTCCGCACTGCTGCCCGATGGCACGATTCTCTGCACCCCGACCGGAGTGAGCAAGGGGTTCATGACCCCCGCGATGCTGCCCGTCGTCGACATCGACGGCGGGATCGTCTCGCTCGGGAAGGGGGACCGACCGCCATCATCCGAGGTACGCATGCACCTGCGTGCTTACCAGACCTCTGACCTGATCGGCGCGGTTGTTCACGCTCACTCGCCCTACGCCACGGCCTTCGCGATCAAGGGTGAGGCGCTCGTGGGCAAGCTAATGCCGGAGAGCATCGTCGCGATGCCGGAGATCCCGCTGGCGCCGTACGCGACGCCATCCACCGACGAGGTTCCCGACTCGATCGAACCATTCGTGCGAAGCCACCCGGGTTGCCTGCTGGAGCATCATGGCGCTATCACCTGGGCTGGTGACCTCATGACTGCATACATGGCAATGGAACGTCTTGAGTACTCCGCGCTCATGACGTACCTGGTGCGGCAGATCGACGGCGAGCGTCAGTTGAGTCCCGAGCGAATCGCGGCATTGCAGCGCCAGTTCGGGATTATCGCGCGCTGAGGAGTCCTACCGACGGGAGCGTGCGAGGCTCCCCCGGTCGGGCGCGAAGGTCCTCCCCGCCGCGCCACAGGAAGAATCTCGTGAAGAAGATCGTGACCAACCCACAACGGTTCGTCGACGAGAAGTTCGACGGGCTACTGCTGGCGCACCCCGACCAGTTGCGAACTGCGTACGCGGAGCACCGGGCCATCGTCCGCGCCGCTTCCCCGATGCGCGAAGGTTGAGCCGTGCGCTCATCGCGCACACCCCGTTCGGTAACGCTGGAACGGGTCCGCTGCCCGGCGCGGTGTCTTGCGGACTCCCTGTGGGTGAATCGTGAACGGGCGCGCAAAAAGCGTCGACGGGGGAAGGTGGAAACACCGACTAGAGCGGGTACTTCGCAGTGCGCCTGGGCAGATTCAAACTGCCGACACCCGCTTTAGGAGAGCGGCCAATCGACTACCGACAACTATCAGTCACTACCGATTGATCACGACTGCCGCGCAAGGTCGCCCCTCAACGGTACGGCTAGCTGCGGCAACCCACGGACGTTTGCGGAAGTCTCGTGGATGAAATGTGGATGAATGGAAACGCCCTGCCGGCCAGACAGCCAGCAATGCGGATTTGGTGCGACCTGCCACCGCAGAGGCGGCAGGCTAGGCAGCGGCCGTTCGGCCGACTACAGGAGAGCGCGGCTTGCTCGAACTGTGGCAAAGACGTCTGAAAGTGACGGGGCGGCACCATGCACCAGTTCCAACGCTGCGGTGTACCCGCGCTGGATGACCGAATGCGCCTCGTGTTGGTCATCAAATGCCGGACTGTCGGCGAACCCGCCATCGGGTCGTGGTGTCCACTTCCAGCCAGCCGCCTCGCTGCGACGATCAATGTCGTCGACCAGAAATGCGACGCCGTCAGTGCCGAGCGCGCTGAGAGCATCTCGGACATGCTCGGACTTGAGCAGTTGCCCGATGTCGTAGAAGTGTCTCCCATACTGGGCGATCGTCTCTTGGTTGTTGTTGGTCACTGCGGCATGAACTGCCGCTAACTTTTCAAGCAGAGTGCGCTCGGGAGCAAGCGCCGTGACCGGGAAGGAAGCGAACTCCTCCCAAACACCCTCATCGTCGCCGTAAGCCTCCTCGGCGTAGATCGCCACCATGGAGCGAAATTGATGCTCGCTCGCTGGGATATCGCCACCGCGACTTCCGAGTTCAAGGACGACGCCTTCCTTGATCGCGCTCGACCCGAAAGAGGTCCGGTACTGGTAGGTCGTGGTGCGATGGACCCCGGTGCTCGAAGGCCCCGTTTGGCTTGTTACGCCAAGCCACGAGCGCACGTCGGCATCGATCGACTTGAATACTGCGTGGCGCGCAGCGTCGTTTGGACCCTCCGGGAAGACGACCAGCAAATCGACGTCTTCGGAGAACCGATCAATGAGCCCAAAGACCCTGCTGAGGCTCGTCCCGCCTTTGAAGACAACCCGGGCGGCATCAGTGGCCCCGTTGATCGTGCGTTCAACCGCAGCAGCCCTGAGCACTTCGGTGACCCAGAAGTCTTTTTCAACGTAGGCCGGGTCCAGCCCACGAGCGCGTGCAGTTTGGGCGACAAGCGCATTGAGGCTATCGGGGTCTTCGCGAAGTCGGGGGCTCATGCGGCGCTTGCGACGACAGGAGTCAACTCGTTGAGGTTCGCGAGAAGTCGGTCAATGTTCGAACCAGTCGCAAGGTCATACTCATCGTGCCCCGCGAGCCTGAGGCGGTCGACCCGGATGGCGCGGGTAACGATCGCATCGCGAACCGCCCCGACAAGGGCGCCCCACCCCGCTTCGACATATACGTCAGGTTCACGCATCAATTCCAGCAGAGCAATCTCCTTGGCGTTGAGATCAGCGCGAGCCAAGTTGCTTCGCACTGTCTGCTTCACGCCCCCAAGACCCTCAACTCTCTTCAGGGTCGCGACGTGGACACTGGCTGGCACCTGAGTCGTCACTCCCCATTCACGGGCCGCCGAGAATCCGGCCAAACCAACACCGACGCTACCCATCACGACGTTGACGACATCAGCGGTAGAGGGGTGCGTCATTCCGTAGCGGGTCGCCTTGCCGCGGTAGTACAGACCGCGTCGCACTTTGAGGAGGTCGCCGCTCTCAACCGCGCGGGACACAGCCTTCCTGCGAGCCGTATCCGCGCCGGGAAGATCACTCAGACGCACGAAGGACTTCACCGGGAGTGCGCGAATCGCTGCGGCAGGCGTCGTCGAGTTCTTGATCGACGCGTTCGACTTCGAAGGCCTAGTCATCGTCTTCGTCATGATTGTGATCTCGCTCCTCCTCGTCTTCATCGTCCTGATCATCTTGTTCGTGTCACAAAAGTCTAGGGAGAATGTGACATTTTTGCAAGGGAGAGTAACGCCAAGTTCTCCGCACTGGCCTTCGAATAGCCACACGCCACCACCGCACTTTGGCTACACGTCGGCGGTGTCTCACGCCCGCTCGGCGGCGTTCCTGGGAGGCAGGCCCACCGAGCGGTACTCCCCTAGCGTGGCGCGGTTTCTGGCCGGGCGCAAGACGAAGCCACCTACCCCGGACAGACGCGCCGTGCTCAGCACACCCCCCTTTGTGAAGAGCCCGTTTCCGGCGTTGAGGCGGTCGACGCGGTCGACGCGGTCGAGGGCATTTCATCACAAACGCTTGACCCGGGGTTGTTTCTTGAGTTGTCCTGACCTTGTCAGATGCGAACCATTTGCTATTGCGCGAGAGGGAGGGTTCGCATAGTGCAAAACCCGTTGGACTTCCAGGGCCTGCTAGAGGCAGCCCCTGATGCGATGGTGGGGACGGACCAGGCGGGTGTGATCCGGTTTGTCAATCGCCAGACGGAGTTGTTGTTCGACTACGGCCGCACCGATCTGATCGGTCAGCCCATGGAAATACTGGTGCCGGAGTTGTCCCGAAAGGGCCACGCGGCGCACCGGGCGGGATACTTTGCCAACCCGGAGGCTCGGGCCATGGGGACCGGTTTGCAGTTGGCTGGACGGCGTCGGGATGGCACCGAGTTCCCCGCCGACGTCAGTTTGTCTCCCTTCGGCTCCGGGGACGACACGGTGGTGATTGCCGCGGTCCGTGACGTGACCGAGCAGAGGCAGGCGGCCGAGGCCGTGCGGAATCTTGCTGCGGCGGAGGATCTGGTCCGTACGGTGATGGGTTCTGCTTCGATTGGTATCGTCTTGGCCGACCTGGACGGTTCTTTTCGGTTTGTCAACCGCGCCTTGTGCGATCTGCTTGGGTACGACGAAGCGTGGTTCCTGGCACGCAAGGTTCAAGACATCATTCATCCCGACGACGTCAAGGAAGTTCTCCGCAACCGCGCCCAGATCATCGCCGGATCGATCGACAAGAGCGCCACGACGATACGTCTGGTGCGGGCTGACGGCGCCCCGGTTTGGGTACGTCGGGTGACGGTGCTACTGCGCGACACGGACGGCCAACCGAACCTGATCATGCTTCAGGTGGAAGACATCACCGTCGAGCATAAGGCGCAGGAGGCTTTGACTTATCAGGCTTTCCACGACTCGCTGACCGGACTGCGCAACCGGGCTTGGATCCTGAACATCCTGGAGGTCGATCTGCGCATCGCCAAACGGGAGGGCCGTTCGGTGGTGGCACTGTTCGTGGACCTGGACAACTTCAACGTCGTCAACGACTCGTTGGGTCACGTGGCTGGCGACGAGGTGTTGGTCATGGTGGCGGGCCGGATCGTTGCCGCTGTGCGCCCGGGGGACCGTGTTGGAC
>DGBM01000311.1 GCA_002384765.1 Demequinaceae bacterium UBA4004 | reverse complement strand
CGTGATCGTCGGCACCGACTACACGGACGTCGCGGGTCCGGCGGAGTTTGAGCTGAACGCCAAGGTCGCCGCGAACCTGGGCGCGCCCGTCGCGCTCGTGATCCGCGGCGCCGACCGCTCGCCATCCGACATTGCGGACGTGCTCGTGCAGGCACGCAGCACCATGGAGGACCATCACGCGAAGGTGGTCGCCGTCTTCGCGAACCGATGTGAGCCCAACGACGTCGAAGCCATCCGGAAAGCCCTTCCCGCAGACATTGGCGTTGCGGCGCTCCCCGAAGAGCCACTGCTGTACGCGCCGACGCTCGGGGCACTGCGCGACGCCATCGACGGCGAGATGATCGCGGGAGATGAGGCTCTCCTGTCGCGCGAGGTGCGCGCCATCTCGATCGGCGCCATGACGGTGGAGCACCTGCTGGACCGTCTCGAAGAGGGCGCCCTCATCATCGCCCCCGGCGACAGGTCCGACACCCTGCTCGCCGCGCTGACGGCACACTCCGCCACGGGATTCCCCGCGCTGGCCGGCATCGTGGTCAACGGCGGCTTCCTGCCGCCCCCGTCGGTCCAGCGCCTCCTCGACGGCTTGGGTCCCACCCTGCCGATCATCGCGACCAAGCTGGGCACGTTTGAGACGGCGCAGCGGTGTTGGAACACCCGCGGCCGCTTGTCTCGCGAGTCCGTCCTCAAGGTCGACATGGCGCTCAGCATGTTTGAGAACTACGTCGATGGTTCACAGCTCACGGATCGACTGAACCTGGCGGAAACCGACGTGGTGACGCCGCTGATGTTCGAGTACGCCTTACTCGACAGGGCACGCACCAAACGCCAGCGCATCGTCCTTCCCGAAGGCGAAGACGATCGCATTCTTCGCGCTGCGGGCACCCTGCTGACCCGCAACGTGGTGGATCTCACCATCTTGGGCGATCCGGCCGCGATCACGACGAGGGCCGGAGAACTGGGCATCGACCTGTCCGCGGCGCAACTGCTGTCACCGTCGGACCCCGAGCACGTCGACCGCTTCGCCGCCGAGTACTACGAGATGCGCAAGCACAAGGGCATGACCCCTGAGGCGGCGCGCGACCGGGTCCAGGACGTCAGTTACTTCGGCACCATGATGGTGGAGCTCGGGCTCGCGGACGGCATGGTGTCAGGGGCGGCGCACACCACGGCCCACACCATCGTGCCGTCGTTCCAGATCATCAAGACGAAGCCGGGTGTCTCGGTCGTGTCGTCGGTATTCCTCATGTGTCTCGCCGACCGCGTCCTCGTCTACGGCGACTGCGCGGTGAACCCCGACCCCACGGCCGAACAGCTCGCCGACATCGCCATCTCGTCCGCCGAGACGGCGCAGCAGTTCAACATTGAGCCCCGCATCGCCATGCTGTCGTATTCGACCGGCGAGTCCGGAACGGGATCCGATGTCGACAAGGTCCGCGAGGCCACCCGGTTGGTGCGCGAGCGGCGCCCGGATCTGCTGATCGACGGGCCGATTCAATATGACGCCGCAGTGGAACCGTCGGTCGCCAGGTCGAAGGCACCCAACTCCCCGGTGGCCGGACGCGCAACCGTGCTGATCTTCCCCGACCTCAACACGGGAAACAACACCTACAAGGCCGTGCAACGTAGCGCAGGCGCGGTTGCCGTTGGCCCGGTCCTGCAGGGTCTCAGGAAGCCCGTCAACGACCTCAGCCGCGGTGCACTGATCCAGGACATCGTCAATACCGTGGCCATCACGGCCATTCAGGCACAGCAGATGAGCGCGGACAACGCGGCGGAGGGATAACCCCAGTGGCAGTGAACTACATCGGATTGGCACTCGTCCTCAACTGTGGCTCGAGTTCCGTCAAGTATCAGGTGGTCGACACCACCCTTGACGCGCCCCTCGCGTCCGGGCTGATCGAGCGCGTAACGGACCACGGCCTCGCGATCCGCGAGGTGATTGAACGCCTCGGCGCTCCAGAGTCCGGCATCGACCTCAGTCAGATCAGCGCCGTGGGTCACCGCGTTCTGCACGGCGGCGAGGAGTTCTCCGCCCCCACCATCATCGACGACGAGGTGGAGCGCAAGATCGCGCTGCTGGCGCCGCTCGGTCCGCTCCACATCCCGGCAAACCTGGCGGGCATCACCGCCGCCCGTCAGGCGTTCCCCCACACGCCTCACGTGGCCAACTTCGACACCGCGTTCTTCCAGACCATGTCCGAGGCCGCGTATACGTACGCGATCGACAGGAACGTCGCGGCCGAGAACGCGATTCGGAAGTACGGATTCCACGGCACCAGCTACGCATACCTGGCTCACGAGGCACCGCGGGTCATGGGAAAGCGCCCCGACGAGGTCAACATCATCGCCCTGCACCTGGGCAACGGAGCCTCCGCGTGCGCCATGCGCGCCGGGCGAGCGATCGACACGTCGATGGGCCTCACCCCACTCGCGGGCCTCGTGATGGGCACCAGGACCGGCGACATTGACCCCGCCATCGCATTCCACCTGGGCCGCAGCGCCGGAATGACGCTCGACGAGATCGACCACCTCTTCAACCGCCAGTCGGGGATGCTGGGCCTCACCGGCTACTCGGACATGCGGGATGTCGAAAAGGCCGCAGCCGACGGCGACCACGACGCCCAACTGGGCCTCGAGATCTACTGCCGCCGCATCCGCGGCTACGTGGGTCAGTACTACGCGCAATTGGGTCACCTCGACGCGATCGTGTTCACCGCGGGCGTGGGCGAAAACTCCGACGTGGTGCGTCTGCAGTCACTCGTGGGCTTGAGTGAATTGGGCATCATCATCGACCCCGAACGCAATGCTGGCCGAAAGAAGCAGGCCGCGTTGGTCAGCGCGGACGAGTCCGCTGTCGAGGTCTGGGTAGTCCCAACGAACGAGGAACGCGAGATCGCACTCCAGTCGATCGCGGCCGTCTCGTAGGACACCCCAAGCGGGAGGCGACCTCCGCTGACCGCCCGCGACGCCGAGGGTTTCGACGGCGCGGTGCATCACGTGGGGCCCGTCTTGGCAAAGTTGCTCATCACACGCCGTTGTTGGCCGATAAGCACACTGACACGCAAGCGAGCCGCGTGGGCACCTGTGACCGCGCGGCTGGAGTGAGGCGAGAGGACAACATGGCGACAACGTCGAGTTGGGTGGCGCACGCATCTCGCGAGCCCAACGCCGGGATGATTCGTGCTCTTCACGAGTGGATCGATGACTCGGTGAGACTCGCTGCCGCCACACCCGGATCCTGCCCGTTCTTGGCTGATGCGGTCTTCGCCGGAATCGTTGCCCATACCGACAGGGCGCTCCACAAGCGCCGTCAGCGCCCAACGTTCCTGTCCTCTCACCCATGCGGATTGCAGTCCCTCGCGGCTCACGGCCTACGCCCCATGTGCGACGTGATCGACCACGACGAATTCGGCCCCGAAGAGTTGCTGGTCGAGCACACTGGGGGCACGTCCACGTTGGCCGAAGCCATCGCGAGCGCGGCCGGGGCCGACATGTCGGCCTTCGTTCCCGTCTTCACCGAGTCCGAGTTCATGGACGCCGATCTGTTCCACCTGCACAACGCGCAGCTTCTCAATCCGCGCCACGGAGGCGTCGTGATCCCGTTCATGATCGTTCCCGTCGGAGACTCGGAGCAGGAAACGCAGGACCGTGAGGACATCGTCCGTGCAATGGGTTTCACCAGCTATACCTTCGAATGCGATTGGGATGACTTCACGCTGGAGGATCACACGCGCCTGGCGCTTTTGATGGAAGATGTCCTTGACGAGATCGTTCAGATCAAGTCGGACGCGGAGGCGAGGCTACTCAGCCGTCCGCCGCTGTGGCCGCTCGTCGAGATGCGTGCAAGCCCCGGTGAGGGGTTCAGGTGAGGTCCACCGCGCACTGTCTGCTGAGCCGCACGCACGAGGTAGGTGACTTGACATGAAAACTCCCATCTCCAGTTGGGTCACGCACGCGGGTCGCGAGCCTGCGGAGGTAGTGGTGAATGCGATGGACGAGTGGTGGCGCAACACTCGCACACCACGCGCGGCTGAGGTGCCGTGCCATTGGCGCCGCGACGCGTTGCACTCACTGGTGCTTGTCCACGTCGACCGCGCCGCACACAAACGCCGCCACCAGCCCACCTTCGTCTCCGCGGCCCCGTGCGACTCTCCCGGCGAGGATCACGGCCTGACGCCCATGAGCGCGATTGTCCGGGATGACACGTATGGGCCCCAACCTGTGCGCATCGTCCACGCGAACCCCGAATCGGCGGTCGGCCGCGCGATCACCATGGTCAGGGGTGAAGAGGGCACGTTGGCCGTGGCCCTCGCGACCGAGACGGAATTCGACGACGCCGACTTCTTTGACGCGCATCGCGCCTCGCTCGTCAACCCCCTGCGGGACGGAGTGGCGCTAGCGATCATTCACGCGGAACTGCAGGGTCCGGAGGCGGCACACCAGGTGATGGAGCGGGAGGACCTGCTGCGTGCGGCGGGCTACGCGGCCTACACGATCGACCTCGACGGCGACGACGACGACCACACGGTGCACCGCCATCTCGCCGGGCTGCTCGAGGACGTCTTTGACGAAGTCGCGGGCATCAAAGCCGACGCCGCCGCCCGTGTCCTGTCGAGCACTCCGCTGTGGCCGGCATTGGTGATTCGCACCTTCCCCCTGTGGCGGCAGAGGCACAGCGCACTCACCGCACATGCTGCCGAACTTCCCCTGAAGAGAAGCCGCTAGCGTCGAGCCACGCGCGTAGCGAGCGGACGCTCGCGCTGGCCGCGCTCGACACCGCCAAGCGCCATCGCCCTGAGCTGCGCCCCAAGCAGATGCCGAGGGTGTGCAGGTCCGATGCGGCAAGGGTATCCGCGGCGACGTTGACGGACGTGCCCCTGTGGCCCCACCGCAGTCGAATCGGGGGCGCCAGAACGTCTACCCTTGGCGGGTGGCACATCTGATCGGCGCAGAGGGTCTCGGCGTCGATTTCGGCACCGGCCCCGTTCTCGACGGTGTCACGCTCGGCCTGGAAGACGGCGATCGCATCGGCGTCGTCGGCGCCAACGGCGCCGGCAAGTCCACCCTCATCTCCGTCTTGGCTGGCCTCNNGACGCCTTTACGCCGGGTGCCACCGTGCTCGACGCGATCGTTGGCGACGCGGCGAGGCACGAGTGGGCCGGCGACCCACGGGTTCGGGACATCATGGCTGGCCTGGTCCCGGATCTGGACGCCGATGCCCTCGTGGGTTCGCTGTCGGGCGGACAACGTCGCCGCGTCGCGTTGGCGCGCACGCTCGTGGACGACGACGACGTGCTGGTGCTCGACGAGCCCACGAATCACCTGGATATCGACGGCGTCGCGTGGCTGGCATCGCACCTGCGGCGCCGGTGGGCCACCAACCGGGGCGCGCTCCTGGTGGTGACCCACGACCGCTGGTTCCTCGACGAGGTCACCTCGCGCACCTGGGAAGTGGTCGACGCCGGGGTCGAGCAATACGAGGGCGGCTACGCCGAGTACATTCTCCAACGCCTGGAACGCAACCGCATCTCCGCCGTGACGGAGCAGCGTCGGCAGAACCTGCTGCGCAAGGAACTCGCCTGGCTGCACCGCGGCGCGAAGGCACGCAGCACCAAGCCCAAGTTCCGCATCGACGCGGCGAATGCGCTCATCGCGGACGTGCCCGAAGTGCGCGACCCCATCAAGCTTCAGCGCATGACCGCCGCCCGACTCGGCAAGGAGGTCGTGAGCCTCATCAACACTCACGTCACCTACCCTGGCCCGCCGCCCATGGAGGTGCTGAAGGACGTGACCTGGCTCATCGGGCCGGGCGAGCGCACCGGGATTCTGGGCCCCAACGGCGCCGGAAAGTCGACGCTGTTCAATCTGCTTGCCGGGTTCTACCAGCCCACCTCGGGCACGGTGACCTTCGACGGCAAGGACATCACCGGGATGAAGCCGCACCGCACCGTGCGCGAAGGCATCGCCCGCACCTTCCAGACGACGCAGCTGTTCGAGGACGCCACCGTGCTCGAGAACGTCCTGGCGGGGTGTGTCGTCCGGTCGAGGTCCAACGCGATCGACGCCGTCTTCCACACCCCGCGGCACCGTCGCGATGAGCGCGCCAGCCGTGCGAAGGCGATGGAGGAGCTCGAGTTCGTCGGGGCCGCGCACCTGTGCGACCAGGTCGCCTCGAAGCTCCCGCAGGAGGCGCAGAAGCGGGTGTCCCTCGCCCTCGCGCTGGCCACCGAGCCGCGCCTGCTGCTGCTCGACGAGCCGGCCGCGGGCACGAACGACGAGGAGACGGAGGCCTTC
>DGBM01000322.1 GCA_002384765.1 Demequinaceae bacterium UBA4004 | reverse complement strand
GACCCCGCAGACGCGCTCGCCCGAGCCGTCGCCCGACCGTCGAACGCGACCACCGCCCACGCCTCTAGCGACCAACTCCACCGGGCCCAGGGCCTCGAACCACCAGCGGTCACCCCCGCACCCGCGACCGAGGTCGACGACGTCGAGCGCACCCGGACCCTGCTCGACCAGTACGCCGAATCCGTCCGCCACCAGCCGCCACTGTCCCGTGGACTCTGACACCCCAGATTCCGCCGCGAGATCCGCCCCAGTCGGCGGCTTAGTGGATCGACACCTCACCGCCCACCGGGAGAGCACCACCATGACCACCACCGACCAGACCACCCGCGCCGCACTCATCGACGTCCGCGCAGTCGCCGAGATGCTCGGCGTCACCGAGCGCCACATCCGACGCCTCGTCGCCGAGCGCCGCATGCCGTTCTACAAGTGGGGCCACTTCCTGCGCTTCGACCCGATCGAGGTCCGCGAGTGGCTCCAGGACCACCGACGCGGNNCGCCCCTTCGGCAACGTCCGCAAGCTCCCGTCCGGCCGCTGGCAGGCCACCTATACCGACATCCACACCGGTGGACGCGTCGCCGCACCGGGCACGTTCCCCACGAAGGCGGACGCCAACGTCTGGCTTGCCACCGTCGAGGCCGACACCGCCCGCGGTGACCTCCTCGACCCCCGGCTCACCCGCCGACCGTTCAGCGAGTGGGCCGATGAGTGGCTTGCCGGACTCCACGTCAAGCCCAAGACCCGTCTCGCCTACGAGTCCTCGCTCCGCAACCACGTGCTGCCCGTCTTCGAGCACCGCCAGGTGGCTTCGATCACCTATCGGGACTGCAAGCAGTTCGTCGACGACCTCGCCGCCAAGGGCCTCGCCCCCGGGACCGTCGGCGAAGCCCGCAAGGTCCTCCGGCTCGTCCTCCGCGAAGCGCTGCGCGCCGACGCCATCCGTCGCAACCCCGCTGACGGCATCCGCATCCCCCGAGGTGAACGCCAGGAGATGTTGTTCCTCACCGCCGAGGAGGTCTTCGCCCTCGCCGACGCCCTCGAGAACCCGCCACGACCCCGCAGCCAACCGCTGCGCACGTATCCGCAGTACGGGCTCCTCGTCCGCTTTGCCGCCTTCACCGGCTTGCGGGCTGGCGAGATCGGGGCGCTGCGCATCGGCCGGGTCAACCCGCTCCACCGCTGGGTCGAGGTCGCCGAGACCGCCGAGGAGATCCACGGCGAAGTCGTCTACGGACCACCCAAGACCTACTCCCGCCGCCGCGTCGAGCTCCCCGCAGGCCTCGCTGAGGAGCTCGCCGACCACCTGGCCCAGCGTCCCGGCGACCCCAACGACTTCGTCTTCACCGCCCCCAATGGCGGGCCGCTTCGTCACACCAACTTCTACGCCCGGCACTTCAAGCCCGCCGTCGCCCGCGCCGGCATCGACCCGACCACCCGATTCCACGACCTCCGCCACACCGCCGCGGCGCTGATGATCGCCGAGGGCGCCCATCTCCTCGTCGTCAAGGAACGACTCGGCCACTCCACCATCACGGTCACCGCCGACCGCTATGGCCACCTCTTTCCCTCCCTCGAGGCCGCCCTCACCACCAAGCTCGACGACACGTACCGAGCCGCCTCGGCGGATGCCAGCCGAATTGGAGATCGTTGATGGGGCTCGAACCCATCGAGCCGCACCTCCGTCAGGCAGAGGTCCTCGACGGCGCGAGCGTCGTCGTCCGGGGCTGGCCCCTCACGGTCGAGGGTCTCCTCCGCAACGCCGACGCCACCCGCAACCGCTTCTCCTGGCGAGGTGACCCGTTGGTAGCCGTGTCTGCGGAGATGACCGGCGCGGGCTGGGACCTCCATCAGATCCTGGCCGGGCCGCGCCTGCGGACACGGAGCCGGTACGCCGCTGCGCCGGCGATGGCGCTCGTCACCGCAGGTTTCGAGCTGCTCCCGACCTTCGGCGCGCCCCACTTCAGCGTGGTGCTCGGGGCGTACGATGATGTGAGCGCCGAGCACCTGCTCGACGCCCTCGGCGAGGCGCAACGAAACCCCTACTACGTCGGGAGGCAGCCGTGACCGAACAGCACGACATCGCCGTCACCCTCCCCGCCGACGTCCAGCAGGTGGACCAGACCGGTTACGTCTGGACCTTCCTCGACAGCGCAGATGAGCCCGAGCGAGTTCAGCCCGGCGCACTCATCGTCGCTGGTGACTCCGTTGAGCCCTTCCTCGCTCGCGTTGTCGATGTCATTGCCGGGCCTGACGGCCGGCAGGTCGTCCACCTGGACGTCGTGGGTCTCCCCGAGCAAGCGATCGACGAACTCCGCCACGCCCGGCTCCTACCGGGATAGGACTTCGAGCGATGTCGGGTCGATCCGAAGCCGGTCCCAGCGAACCGACGATCGAGGAGATCGTTGCCGGGACCAAAGCAATGGGCGATCTCGGTCGATTCGTCATCCGTGACCTGACCGAGGACGAGGAGGACGAGTACTTCGCAATCCTCGAGGACGCCTGAACCAAGCGTGTGATCGCATCGCCGATATCCGGCGCGCGCTACGCATCGATATCCGGCAATCTCCTGCGGGGTCAGGGCGGCTCGGCTGCGACGACAGCTTGGCCACGCCGGGCGATCATTTGGTCCTTCGTTCGCTGACCATCGACGTCTCCCTCGACGTCGTCGAACCAGTCCATCCCCACCAGCCAGACGAGTCCTCGTGATGGGTGCGAGTCCTCCCGGAACATCAACTCGTCGCGCACGACAGCCACTGCGTAGAGGCCATCTCGACCAGCCCGGTCCTGTGCCCAACGGATCGCCTCCAGAACGTCGGCCCCGGTGATGTCCCAGGTGTCGGTTACCGCGTAGTCCCCGCCCCCTCGCCCCCGACTGAACAGGTACACGCGGAAGCGAGGTGCGTCGTCTTCCCAACTGCTGTCCCGTTCATCGACCTGCTGAGCCTCCATACGATGAACCGTACGACCGAGCGTCCTGGCTGCGCCCAGGGTGCCGCACCGAGGTGCCGATAGCTACACATGCGAATCATGGATATCGGCCAACGATGTCGATCAGTGCGTGTCTCGCTCGTTCACCCGGGGCGGTCTCTGATCGGAGCTGCGCGGGTGCAGACGGGGTCGAGACCCGGAGCCGTCGTAGCCGAGATGTTGCACGGATGTTGCACGCCGGCCCGAAATCGACCCCCGGACGCGGACCAGGTCAGACCGGAGACCCGGTCTGACCTGGACTTTCGTGTGGTGGTCGGGACCGGCGTCGAT
>DGBM01000281.1:1167-6493 GCA_002384765.1 Demequinaceae bacterium UBA4004 | reverse complement strand
CCCGAGGGCTCCCATCGTTCGCGCGGCCGATGCGTACCCTGATTTCGGCGAACCTACTTCGCCTCACCCAACAGCTTCTGCATCCGCGTGACGCCTTCCTCCAGGTCGTCGTCGCCTAGCGCGTAACTGAGCCGCAGGTACCCGCTGGGTCCGAACGCCTCGCCCGGAACCACCGCCACTTCGGCCTCATCGAGGATGATCGCCGCGAGGTCCGCGCTGGACGTGATGCGTCGCCCGCGCAGCGTCAGCCCCAGCACACCGGAAACGGAGGGGTAGGCGTAGAAAGCACCCGTCGGGGTCGGGATGGTGATTCCGTCGATCTCGCTCAACATCGACACCATGGTCTTTCGCCGGCGGTCAAAGGCGGCGCGCATCGCGTGAACGTCGTCCAAGCCGCCCTCGAGGGCCGCGATCGCCGCGCGCTGAGACACGTTGGCGACGTTGCTGGTGAGGTGAGATTGGAAGTTGGCGGCGGCCTTCGTGACGTCCGCAGGCGCGATCATCCAGCCCACCCGCCAGCCGGTCATCGCATACGTCTTCGCGACTCCGTTGATCACGATGGCCTGGTCGGCCAGGTCGGGCACGGCACGAACAATCGGGCTGAACGTGGCGTCGTCGTACGTGAGGTGTTCATAGATCTCATCGGTGATGACCCAGATACCGTGCTCAAGGGCCCACTCGCCGATGGCTTTGGTCTGCTCGGGCGAGTACACGGCGCCGGTGGGGTTGGACGGCGAGCAGAACAGCAGGGCCTTGGTCTTGTCGGTGCGTGCCCGCTCCAGCTGCTCGACCGAGACCAGGTAGCCCTGGTCTGCGCCCGCGAACACCTCGACGTGGGTTCCGCCGGCAAGGGAGATCGCCTCGGGGTACGTGGTCCAGTACGGCGCGGGAAGCACCACCTCGTCGCCGGGGTCGATGATCGACGCGAAGGCTTGGAAAACGGCCTGCTTGCCACCGTTGGTGACGATGACGTGGGCGGGGTCGATCTCGTAGCCGCTGTCGCGCAGGGTCTTCGCGGCGATCGCCTGCTTGAGGTCGGGGAGACCCGCAGCGGGCGTGTAGCGGTGGTTTCTGGGGTCACGCGCGGCCTCGATAGCCGCCTCGACCACGAAGTCCGGTGTGGGGAAGTCAGGCTCACCTGCGCCAAACCCGATGACGGGTCGGCCCGCGGCCTTGAGGGCCTTAGCCTTGGCATCGACAGCCAAGGTGGCGGAGGGCGCGATGGCGCCGAGGCGGGCAGAGACGCGGCGAGCGGGTGCAGTCATGCGTGACATTGTTCCACTTCACGCTACGGGTCCGATGCGGTCGTTCGCGTTCGGACCGCAAACCGCGTAACATGGCACTTCGGCGATTGACAGAAGCCATGATGACTCGCGCCCAAAATGCGGGCCATCGGATGCCCTCACGTGGGGTCGGCTGTCCGTTGAGAACCACCTGGGGTTCACAACCACCCCGAAGGGCAGTGGCGCAATTGGTAGCGCATCGGTCTCCAAAACCGACGGTTGGGGGTTCGAGTCCCTCCTGCCCTGCGTAGAGCGGGACTTCCCGCACCACACAAGCAAAGGAATGAGCAAGGTGAGCGAATCTGCAGTGACGGATTCCGGAGAGCGGGACCCACGCCACGAGGAGCGTGAAGGTCTCAATATCTTCGGACGCATCGCGTTGTTCGTGCGCCAGGTGATCTCCGAGCTCCGTCGCGTGGTGACGCCCACGCGTGAGGAACTCATCAACTACATCTGGGTCGTGCTCGGATTCGTGGGCGTCATGATGGCGCTGACGTTCCTGCTCGACCTCGGCTTCAACTCGCTGACCAAGTGGGTTTTCGGCGACTAGCCGAGTAGCCAGACGAAAGGAAAGACGTGAGCACAGATCCCCACGACGCCGTCGAGACCGTCGACGACGCCGAGGTCGCGCCCGAGCAGGTTGCGCCCGTGGACGACGTTGCCATCGACGACGCTCCAGTGGACGCGGTGGTCGACGGCGATGACGACACCGTGCCCTCCGAGCCCGCAGCGGCGATCGAGGAGGACGCGCTCACCACGACCGACGAGCCTTCGGTCACCGCCGACGTTGAGGAAGAGGTCGACCCGAAGGTCGCCTTCCGGTCCTCACTGCTGATGCAGGACGGCGACTGGTACGTCGTCCACAGCTACAGCGGTCACGAGAAGCGCGTCAAGCAGGCCATCGAACACCGCGTGGTGAGCCTCAACATGGAGGACTACATCTTCCAGGTCGAGGTCCCCATGGAAGAGGTTGTCGAATACAAGAACGGCCAGAAGAAGCAGGTCACCCGCGTACGGATGCCCGGCTATGTGCTGGTGCGCATGGAACTTGGCGACGCCTCCTGGGGCGCGGTGCGCAACACACCCGGCGTGACCGGCTTTGTGGGCCACGCCCACCAGCCGGTGCCGCTGACACCTGACGAGGTCTACTCGATGATGGCCCCTTCGGCGCCCGGATCGTCGGCCGCGGACGCGGGCGGCGACTCCGGCTCCGGTCCTCAGGTCGAGCTCGACTTCCACGTGGGAGAAGCGATCACGGTCACCGAGGGCCCGTTCGCGACGCTTCCTGGCACGATTTCCGAGATCAGCGTGGAGAGCCAGAAGCTCCACGTCCTCGTTTCCATTTTCGGCCGCGAAACTCCGGTCGAACTCTCGTTCGCGCAGGTTCAGAAGATTGTCTGAGCGGTACTGACCAGCGAGAACGAACCACTCAGGCGGTGTGAGCCGCCACCACTTACACAGAAGGACCCGAAAGACCAATGGCACCCCCGAAGAAGAAGGTTGCCGGCCTGATCAAGCTCCAAATTCAGGCTGGTGCCGCGAATCCGGCTCCGCCCGTCGGCCCTGCATTGGGTCAGCACGGCGTGAACATCATGGANNATCACGGTGTACGAGGACCGCAGCTTCACGTTCATCACCAAGACCCCACCCGCGTCGCAGCTCATCAAGAAGGCTGCTGGCGTCGCGAAGGGTTCGGGCGTTCCGCACACCAACAAGGTCGGGTCGCTGACCCAGGCTCAGGTGCGCGAGATCGCCGAGATGAAGAAGGATGACCTCAACGCGAATGACATCGACGCCGCCGCCAAGATCATTGCTGGCACCGCGCGTTCGATGGGCATCACCATCAAGTAACTGACACACCCCAGTGGGAGGGCCAGCGCTGGCCCGTCACCACGACTTCGAGAAAGAAGAAGCACATGAAGCGCTCCAAGGCCTACCGCGATAGCGAACAGCTCATCGACAAGAGCCAACTTTACAGCCCCATCGAGGCGGTTCGCCTCGCGCAGAAGACCTCGTCCAAGAAGGCTGACTCGACCATCGACGTCGTCTTCAAGCTCGGCGTCGACCCGCGTCACGCGGACCAGATGGTCCGTTCCACCGTCATCCTGCCGCACGGCACCGGCAAGACCTCCCGGGTCCTGGTCTTCGCCACCGGTGACAAGGCAGACGCCGCTCGTGAAGCGGGCGCCGACATCGTCGGTGGCGACGAACTCATCGAAGAGGTGCAGAACGGCCGTCAGGACTTCGACGCCGTGGTGGCCACGCCCGACCTCATGGGCAAGGTGGGACGCCTGGGCCGCGTGCTCGGTCCCCGCGGCCTCATGCCGAACCCCAAGACCGGCACCGTCACCATGGACGTGACCAAGGCCGTGTCCGACATCAAGGGCGGAAAGATCGAGTTCCGCGTTGACAAGCACGCCAACCTGCACACGGTGCTGGGCAAGGCGTCGTTCGGCGACCAGAAGCTGCTCGAGAACTACCAGACTCTCCTCGACGAGGTGCTGCGTTCCAAGCCTTCCGCATCGAAGGGCAAGTACATCCTCAAGGCCGCAATCTCTGCCACGAACGGCCCCGGCATCCCGCTGGACGCCACCGCCAAGGCCGAGGCGTAGAGCTTCGCGCACAGCGCCACACGAGTGCCCGGTTCCCCTTGGGGACCGGGCACTCGTGCTTCCGCACGGGCCGCGACGATGCGCGTTTGCGCGGCGCCGACGCCGTGCCGTATGCTTGCCAGGCCCAAGACCGCCGGTCGTCGGGCCCGGGAAACCGGGAACGGCCGAAGTTCCGCACCAGCGGAGACCAGCGCAGGAGAAGTTGACGGCGCCTCGCGCGCAGACTTTGGGCGGCCCACGTGGCCGCCCTTCGTGTGTGCGCATGAGGCCCCCAGCCCCGCCTGCGCGGGGCTTTTTCGTTGTGTGGGGCGGGCCCGGTGGTAACTAAAGGAAGGACAACTATGGCGACGCCAGACAAGGTGGCGACAGTCAAGGCGCTTGCGGACCAGTTCCGTGACGCAACGGCCGTCTACGTCACCGAGTACCGCGGCTTGTCCGTTGCTCAGCTCAAGCAGCTGCGCAAGGGACTGAGCGGTACCGCGACCTACGCGGTCGTGAAGAACACGCTTGCGGCGCGTGCGGCCAAGGATGCCGGCTTGGAGGGTCTTGAGGACCTCTTCGTCGGTCCCACGGCCATCGCATTCGTCACCGGTGACCCGGTGGAGGCTGCGAAGGGTCTTCGCGACTTCTCCAAGGAGAGCGACAAGCTCGTCCTCAAGGGCGGCATCCTCGAGGGCAAGTTGCTCTCCGCAGCGGATGTCTCCATGCTCGCGAGCCTCGAGTCTCGTGAGGTGCTGCTTGCCAAGGCGGCCGGTGCTTTCAAGGCATCGCTGTTTGGTGCGGCGTACCTCTTCCAGGCACCCCTGTCTCAGGCGGTGCGAACCGTCGACGCCCTGCGCGAGAAGCAGGAATCCGCAGCCTAAGGCTGCACCCCACACCACACTGCTTCCCGCAGGTAAAGAGAAAAGGACATCATCATGGCGAAGCTCACCACCGAGCAGCTTATCGACGCATTCAAGGAGCTCACGCTCATCGAGCTCTCCGAGTTCGTGAAGGCCTTCGAGGAGACCTTCGAGGTTACCGCCGCCGCTCCGGTTGCCGCCGCCGCTGCCGCTCCGGCCGCTGCCGCCGCCGAAGAGGTCGAGGAGAAGGACGCGTTCGACGTGGTCCTGACCGTCGTTGGCGACAAGAAGATCCAGGTCATCAAGGAGGTGCGTGCCCTCACGTCCCTCGGTCTGGGCGAGGCCAAGGCTCTCGTCGACGAGGCCCCCAAGACGATCCTCGAGGGCGCCAAGAAGGACGACGCCGAGAAGGCCAAGGCTCAGCTTGAGGCCGCCGGCGCCACGGTCGAACTCAAGTAGTTCGCACTACCAGCCACGCGCGCACGGGTCGGGTCACCTTCGGGTGGTCCGGCCCGTGTCGTTTCGGGGCAGGTGCCGTTGCTGCACCACCGCCGGTCTCACCGAGCCGAGGTGCATCGTCCGACGCTAC
>DGBM01000281.1:0-1135 GCA_002384765.1 Demequinaceae bacterium UBA4004 | reverse complement strand
GCCGAGGCCAGCCTCGACGGCCAGGCCGGGCATCGTCTATCGTCGCGCGCTTGACGAACATGGCAACCACGACTAACGTAGGAGGTTGCGCTGTCTATTGCCCTGCCCTCATATGCCTACCTGGCGAGCGTCCACTACCGAAGTGATGATGCCCCAGGATCCGGTGGAGCCGAGGCTCAGGCAACGCGGAACCGATCCATCGTCATGGGAAGGACGACCCCTTGGCTGCCTCGCGCACCGATTCCGCTTTCGCCAACCGACCCGCCTCACGCCGCGTTTCATTCGCTCAGGTCTCCGAGCCAGTTGAGGTTCCTAACCTCATCGGGCTGCAGACCGAGTCGTTTGACTGGCTGCTGGGCAACAAGGCTTGGCAAACCCGTATTGAAGCCGCACGGAAGGCAGGTCGTAATGACGTGCCGGAGGTTGCGGGACTTCAGGAGATCTTCGAAGAGATCTCCCCGATTGAGGACTTCGGACAAACCATGTCCCTGTCCTTCTCGGACCCCTACTTCGAGGATCCTCGCCACACTCCGGAGGAGTGCAAGGAGAAGGACTTCACCTACGCGGCACCGCTGTTCGTGACGGCGGAGTTCGTCAACTACACCACCGGCGAGATCAAGTCGCAGACGGTGTTCATGGGCGACTTCCCGCTCATGACCGAAAAGGGTACGTTCGTCATCAACGGCACCGAGCGTGTTGTTGTATCCCAGCTGGTGCGGTCTCCCGGCGCGTACTTCGATCGCACGGCCGACAAGACCAGCGATAAAGACATCTTCAGCGCGAAAATCATTCCTTCCCGTGGAGCCTGGTTCGAACTTGAGATCGACAAACGCGATCAGGTCGGCGTCCGGCTGGACCGCAAACGCAAGCAGTCCGTCACGGTACTGCTCAAGGCCCTCGGCTGGACCGAAGGCCAGATCCTGGAAACGTTCGGCGAGTACGACTCGATCCGGGCAACCATGGAGAAGGATGCCACCGAGACCCGCGAAGACGCGCTCCTGGACATCTACCGCAAGCTGCGGCCAGGCGAGCCGCCCACGGTCGAGGCAGCGCAGACCCTGCTGGATAACCTGTACTTCAACCCGAAGCGTTACGACCTTGCGAAGGTCGGTCGTTACAAGATCAACCGCAAGCT
>DGBM01000239.1 GCA_002384765.1 Demequinaceae bacterium UBA4004 | reverse complement strand
CCTGCGGCGTCGGGGTGTTCCCTCGGCGCCGCTTGCGCGGCGCCTCACTCAACCCCTCCTCGCTCGTTCGCAGAGCGAAGAGGGCCAGCCCTTGGGCTGGCCCTCTTCGTCTGCTCTCTCACTTCGTCGGGGTGACAGGATTTGAACCNNTACCAAACTGCGCCACACCCCGTGAAAAGCCTGCCCAGGATATCCGACCGGGACCCAGCAGCGAAATCGCCCCGTCGGCTGCTACTCGCGAGCCGTGAGAGTCAGCACGGTTGCCTCTGGCCGGCACGCAAATCTCACGGGTGCAAAGGGCGACGTTCCCGCGCCAGCGCTCACGTGAAGCCAGACGTCATCAGGACCAGGGCCCTCGCCGGGCCACGTCGACAAACCCCTCGCGCGCCGCCGATCCAGATCACAATTCGTCACGAGCGCACCGTAACCGGGGACGCACACCTGACCGCCGTGGGTGTGGCCCGCCAGGATCAGCTGCGCGCCGTCCGCCGTGAGCGCGCGCAGCGCCCGGCTGTACGGCGCGTGAACAACTCCAAGGTGCAGCTCGCCGGGCATGTCGTCGTCAGGGGCGGGCATGCGGTCGCGCCCGATGTGCGGATCGTCCATGCCCACCGCAGACACCGCCAACCCGCCCACGCTGAGGCGCGTCCTCGCGTTGTTGAGGTCCCGCCACCCGGCCTCGAGAAACACAGATCGCAGCTGCTCGGTGGGAAGCCGCTTCGGTTCGCGGTGTGCGCGGGACGGACCCGCGAAGTAACCGAAAGGGTTCTTCAGGTGCGGCGCGTAGTAGTCGTTGGACCCGAACACAAAGACGCCCGGGGTGGACAACACGCCCGCGAGCGCCTCAGCGACAGCCGGAACCGCCTCGGCGTGCGCAAGATTGTCGCCGGTCACCACCACAAGGTCGGGCCGCTCCCGCGCCAAGGAGGCCGCCCAGGCGATCTTGTCGCGTTGGCTCGGGGTCAGGTGGAGGTCCGACACGTGCAACACCCGCAAGGACGGCTGCCCCGGCTCGAGCACGGGAACCGTGACCCTGCGAGTGGTGAACGCGTGCGCCTCGGCGAATCCCCACGCGACACACGCCGCCCCGGCCGCGCCGATTCCCAGCGCTGCCGCCATGGCTCGATTCATGACGCCCTACGGCGCCGGGCTCGGGTCCGGCCCGGGGGAGGGCGGCGTTGTCTTGGGTGTCGGATCCCAGCCCTGCGACGGGTCGTTCTTCTCCCAGTCGGGCGGTGGCCACGCGCCACCCCACCAGTCCGAGGGCGCCGTCAGCGGATCCCAACCGGACGGCCACTTGGTCCACCAGCTCGGCCGTTGGTCACTCGACAGGTAGACCGTGACCGCTCCGCCGGGGCGCATGGTCGAGCCGGCGGTCGGAGACTGCTGCACAATCTGACCGGCGGGGACGCCGGGTTGGTAAAAGGTCTCATTCGACTTCACATACTGGAAGCCCGCATCGTTGATCACCCACTCGGCGTCCTGCAGCGACAGTCCAAGCCCCACGACGTTGGGCACACGCAACTGCGAGCCGTTGATGATTGTCGCCGACGCCGTCGGCAGGTCCACAACGGGCAACCCCTCCATCGCCCTTGACATGAAGTCCTGCCAGATCGGCCCCGAGATGTCACCGCCAAACCAGGAACCCCTCCGGTAGACCCCGTTGATCGTCGTGTACTCCTGCGGAACATCGACCTCCGCGTTGCCGGTCCACACGGCGGAAACCACCTGAGGGGTGTAGCCCACAAACCACAAGTGGGAGCTGTTCTGGGAGGTGCCGGTCTTGCCTGCCGCAGGGCGCCCGATGCCGAGCCGTTTGCCGGTGCCGTAGTCCATGACCTTCGTCAGCGCATAGGTCACGCCGTCGGCGATGTCCTGCCTGACCACCTGCGAGCACTTGACCTCCGGCGGCACGATCACCTGTCCGTCCGGGCCAACCACGTCGGAGCCGTCCAGCTTGGTCACGGACAGGATCGCGCGGGGCTCGCAGTGAATTCCACGGTTGGCGAAGGTTTGGTACACGGACGCCATCGTCAAAGGCGATGCGTTCTGCGTGCCCAAGGTCATCGACGGCACCACCTCGAAGTCAAGCCCGTCGGCACGGTGGAAGCCCAGGTTGAGCGCCATGTCCCGCACCAGGCAGAGGTCCAACTGGTGCGTCATCGCGACGTACGCGGTATTCACCGAGTAGGCGGTGGCATTGAGGACCGACGTCTGGAAATTCTCGGACGCCGACACGTTGCCCGGCTTCCATTTGCCCGTGCCTCCGGCGCCGTCCGGACAACTCCTCCGCCACGACGAATCCAGCCAGGTCCGTTCATCGCCCGACACAACCTGGCTGAGCGACCGGCCCGATTCGAGCCATTCGGCCAGGATCATGGGCTTGAACGACGATCCGGGAGAGAACCCGCGCGAGCCACCAAGATCGCGGTCCACCGCATAGTTGATCGCGGTCGAATACGGCTCCTTCGACGTGGGGTCGAAGTCGCGGTTCTGCGCCATGGACAGGATGTTGCCGGTGGTCACATCGAGCGCCACCAGGGCGTTCTCAAGCCCGGAGGAATCGTCGGCCGGCACACCCCGGCGCAGCGCGTCCCGCGCCTCCTTCTGCAAGCGAGGGTCAAGCGTGGTGACGATGTTGAGCCCACCCTTGTAGAGCAGGTTCTCACCCTCGCCCTGGAAGGCCGGGTCGCGGACGATGACCTTGGTGACGTAGTCGCAGAAGAACGGCGCAATGTCGGACGCCGCACAGGAGAACTTCGGGTAGGTGATGTTGAGCGTCGACTCGATCGGGGTCTTGGTGCCCACCACATACTCTGCGAGCGTGATGAGGCCCTGTTCGTGCATCACGTTCAGCACGATGTTGCGGCGCTCCTGGCTCTGTTCCGGAAACCTGATCGGGTCCCATTGGGTGGGGTTCTGGGTGATACCCGCAATGGTTGCCGCCTGCAGCGCGTTCAGGTCCTTCGCCGGAATCCCAAAGTAGAGTTGGGCGGCCGCCTCCACGCCGTAGAGGCTGGGGCCGTATTGGGCGATGTTGAGGTACTGCTGCAGCACCTGCTCCTTGCCGCAGTCCACCTGGGGGTCATCCGTGCAGACCTTGCCGTAGATCCCGTTGAGCCGCTCCTCGTACGCGAGCGCCAAACGCCACTCACGAATCTTGCGGGCCAGCGACACCTCCGTGGCGGCCTTGACCGCGGCGCGGCTCTCTTCCTCATCACTGATGTTTTCGGCGGCCTGCAACAAGGTGTTCTTGACCAGCTGCTGCGTGATGGTCGAGGCTCCGCGAGTCTCTGACGAGCTCAGGTTGTCGTAGGCCGCACTCAGCAGGCCCTCGCCATCCACCCCGTTGTGCAGCCAGAACCGCTTATCCTCGACCGCGACCTGGGCCTTCTGCATCCAGGGGGAGATCTCCTCCAGCGGGACCACCACCCGGTTCTGCGTGTAGAAGGTCGCGAGCAAGGTGGTGCCGTCGGACGCGTAGACGGACGACGCCTGCGGCAGATCTGTCTGGTCAAACTCCTCCGGCAGCGACTCGAACAGGGTGGCGGTGCCGTTCACCGCTTGGCCGCCAACCGTGACCGCCGGCAACGCGAGGCCTGCCACCAACACTCCGCCCATCACGGAAAACAGGAGGAACCCCGCCAGCGATGTGACGAACTGGACGATCGTGACGCGTCCGTCGCGGCGCGCGCGATCGGCAGTAAACAGTCCCATGGGAGAACCTTACGTCGAGATGCGGGAGGTCTGGAGAGCAAACGTGCGAGCGCCCCACCGCGTTCCGTGGCTGGGGCTAGGCTCAGCGCATGACCACATGGGAATATGCCACCGTTCCGCTCATCGAACACGCCACCAAGCAGATCCTCGATCAATGGGGTTCCGACGGCTGGGAACTCGTCACGATCGTCACCGGCCCCACGGGCGGGATCGTCGCCTACTTGAAGCGGCCCACGTCGTGAGCCACTCGGCTCGCCTGGCCGCTGCGGGCCTGACGCTTCCCGCCGTCGCGTCCCCGGTGGGTTCCTACGTGCCAGCCCTGCGGTACGGAGACCTGGTGACGACGTCGGGGCAGCTCCCGTTCGTCGACGGCGCACTGCAGGCGACGGGCATCGTCGGCGCCGTCGGCGGGGTGACGCCCGACGTGGCCGCCCACTGCGCGCGCACTGCCGTGCTGAACGCCGTGGCCGCCGCCGCCCTAGCCGCCGGCGGCATCGACGCGATCACCCAGGTGGTGAAGATGACGGGGTTCGTCGCCTCTGCGCCCGACTTTGGCGGCCAGCCCGCCGTCATGAACGCGGCCTCTGACCTGCTGACTGACATCTTTGGTGAAGCGGGCCGCCACACGCGCTCCGCTGTGGGCGTGGCCGCCCTGCCGTTGGGCGCGCCGGTGGAGATCGAGTTGACGGTAGC
>DGBM01000002.1 GCA_002384765.1 Demequinaceae bacterium UBA4004 | reverse complement strand
CCTGGCAGGGTCTCCCACAACTCCAATAGCGGGTCAAGCGAGTAAGCGACGTCGTCCATCGATTGCCACGGATCGCCGTCCGACAGGTAATCGGCGATTGCGGTCAGGTTGTACTCCCGCGGATCGTCAATCTCAGCCAGATGCTCCCACGTCATCGGCGTACTTACCGGTGCGCCGGGTCGAGCCCGCAAGCTCCACGCCCCGGCGATCGTCCGGTCGCGATTGTTCTGGTTGAAGTCCAGGAAAATACGCTCGCCGCGCTCCTCCTTCCACCAAGCCGTCGTCACGCCGTCGTCGCGACGTTCCAGCTCACGCCCGAGCCCGATCGCGGCGTGCCGCACCTGCTCGAAGGTGTAATGCGGCTGAGTCCGCAGATAGATATGCACCCCTCGGCTGCCGCTGGTCTTGGCGTATCCCTGCATGCCCAGCTCGGCCAGCAGCTCCCGGGTCGTCGCAGCGATTCGTTTGATGTCGCTGAAGGTGGTGCCCGGCTGCGGATCGAGATCCAAGCGCAGCTCGTCGGGATGGTCGACGTCGGGCTGGCGAACGGGCCAAGGGTGGAACGTCAGTGTGCCCATATGGGCTGCCCACACCAGCGACGCGGGCTCTGTCGGACACAACTCGTCAGCCTTTCGACCGCTCGGAAAAGTGATCTGGGCCGTCTTGATGAAGTCTGGCGCGCCGCGCGGAAGCCGCTTCTGGTAAAACCCATCGGCACCCGAGTCCTTGGGGCCAACGGCTAGCCGCATACCTTCGCGCCAACCGTCCGGCCAACGTTCCATCGCCGTCGGGCGCTGCCCGATGGACCGCATCATCACCTCACCGACGCTCGCGTAGTACTCGCAGACGTCGAGCTTGGTGATCTGTGGCGTTCGCTCCGTTGCCTCGTAGACGACGCGATCTGGGCTCGACACGCGCACCTCACGATCGCCGACTGTGACGTGTGCTGCCGGGGTCTTAGCCATGCGCTCACGTTAGTGGCAAACACTCGGGTGCACAGCCACTGGTGACGACCTGTGACCGCACTCGGCGGGTTCGTCGTACCGTGGAGGCATGACCGAGACCCAGCAGCCCAGCATCAACAAGACTGACGAGGAGTGGCGCGAGCAGCTCTCCCCTGCCGAGTACGCCGTACTTCGCCAGGCAGGCACCGAACGTCCGTTCGTCGGCGAATACACCGACACCGAGACCACGGGTGTCTACAGCTGCCGCGCGTGCGGCGCTGAGGTGTTCCGTAGCGACACGAAGTTCCACAGCCACTGCGGTTGGCCGAGCTTCTACGCACCCAGCGACAGCGACGCGGTCATCCTCAAGGAAGACGCGACGCTCGGCATGGTTCGCGTCGAGGTGCTGTGCAAGGCATGCCACTCGCACCTGGGGCATGTGTTCCACGGCGAGGGCTACCAGACCCCCACCGATGATCGCTACTGCATCAACTCGATCTCGCTACGCCTTGAGCCCAAGTAGTCGATCTGCGGGCAACCAGATGCGTTAATCGCAAGATCACGTGTCTGGCTACCCCGCAGAACGAAATCGGACCTACGGGAGTCGGTCCACCAGTTCGCTGATCTCGAGGCGCCGTCCGGTGTAGAACGGCGTCTCCTCGCGGACGTGGCGGCGGGCCTCCGAGGCGCGTAGGTCACGCATGAGGTCAACGATCTGGTGCAGCTCGTCGCTCTCGAACGCGAGCATCCATTCGTAGTCACCCAAGGCAAACGCGGGCACGGTGTTGGCCCGAACATCACCGTACGGGCGGGCCATCTGACCGTGCTCACGCAGCATGTCGCGACGCTCCTGGTCAGGTAGCAGGTACCAGTCATAGGACCGGATGAAGGGGTACACGCAGATGTAGCCGCGCGACACTTCGTCTGCCAGGAAAGCCGGTAGGTGGCTCTTGTTGAACTCGGCCGGGCGATGCAGCGCCATCTGCGACCAGACCGGCACCAGGTGCTCACCCAGGTCGCTCTTCCGGATCTCCTGATAGAGGTCCTGAAGCACGTCCGCCGTCGGTCCGTGGGTCCAGATCATTAGCTCGGCGTCGGCGCGAAAACCCGACACGTCGTACACGCCGCGGACCTTGACGTCGTGCTTTTTGAGCGCGGACGCGAACAGCTTCTCGATCTGCTTGGCCGCTTTCGATCGCGACGACTTCATCCCACGCAGGGACGGCTCGACCTTGAACACCGACCACATTGCGTAGCGCATCGTCTCGTTCAGCTCTTTGATGCGCTGTGCCTTCAGGTTTCCCGCGTGCTCCGGCTTGCCGTCAGCGCCCACCTGCGCTACATCCTGCTCTGCCAACTCATTCATCTCCCTCAAGGTGCTGCAGCACTCTCTGCGCCGCAGCGTCTGCGCTATTGATACATCCCGGAATCCCGACTCCGTCGTACGTCGCTCCGGCTACCGCGAGGCCGGGAACCTCCGCCACGGCGTCGCGAATCCGCACAACCCGGTCGAGATGACCCACGTCGTACTGCGGCAACCCACCGGCCCATCGCTGAACCAGCCAGTCGACCGGCTCCCCAGAGATGCCGGTCAGGATCGCCAGGTCGCGACGCGCGAGGGCCACAAGGTCCTCGTCAGTGCGCTGCAAGA
>DGBM01000144.1:10874-12601 GCA_002384765.1 Demequinaceae bacterium UBA4004 | reverse complement strand
TGCTCCTTCGGTAACCGGCTGCGCTCCGGACGGGTGGGCGGCGCCCACGGGCGTCGAGTGGTACTCGACGTCGTTGGCGGTCAGTTGCGGGTAGGCATCCTCGAGTGAGCTGCCGGTCACTTCCAGGAGTCCGGGTTCGGTGGCGACGACCGCGGCACCAGCGCAACGCAGCATCGCCTCCAGGTCGTTCGCCCGCGGGCTGCGCACCCGCACCTTGGACGCCTGAGCGCCGGCGACAACGTCTTCCACCGGGGCGTCGGCAAGTACCCGGCCGCGGCCGACCACGATGATGTGATCCGCGGTCAGCGCCATCTCGCTCATCAAATGCGACGACAAGAAGACCGTGCGACCCTGGCCCGCAAGGTACTTGGTCAGATTGCGCACCCACAGCACGCCTTCGGGATCCAGCCCGTTGACCGGCTCGTCCAGGATCAAGGTCTGCGGATCGCCTAACAGCGCCGACGCGATTCCCAATCGCTGACCCATGCCCAGGGAGAACCCACCCACCCGCTTGTCGGCCACCGACTCGAGTCCAGTCATGTCGATGACCTCATCGACCCGCTTGGTGGAGATGCCGTGAGTGGCTGCCATGGCACGCAAGTGGTTGCGCGCGCTTCGGCCCGTGTGAACGGCCTTGGCGTCCAACAGTGCGCCCACCTCTTGGAGGGGGGCGCGGTGGTCGGCGTAGTGGCGACCGTTGATGGTCACCGAGCCGTCGGTGGGTCGGTCAAGCCCCACAATCATCCGCATGGTGGTGGACTTCCCGGCGCCGTTGGGGCCCAGGAAGCCGGTGACTCGACCGGGTTGAACGGTGAATGACATGTGGTCCACCGCGGTGGTTGGGCCGTACCGCTTGGTCAGCCCTTGTGCCTCAATCATCTTTCCTCCTCGTTGTGTCTCACGCTGTGACACGTCAAAACTAGGAGCGCCGGGGTGTCGGCGGCACCGCCCCACGGATGATCTTCTGAGCTTCTACGACTCAGGGGTGAGGCCTCCACCCGCGGAGGCACGTAGCAGACCCGCGTGGGACCTCGCCTGAGGGCCGCACAATACTTGGCCCGATTGGCTGGCGGGCGCGATACTGGGCACATGGCTCAAACCGATGCGAAGCGCACCAACGACGCGAAACGTCACATCGCCCTCGTGGCGCATGACAACAAGAAGGTCGACCTGCTCGAGTGGGCGAGCTTCAACAAGGGCACGCTGTCCAAGCATCACCTGTACGCGACGGGGACCACGGGAACGATGCTCGAGTATGAGCTAGGCCTCAAGGTCACCCGCTTTCTCTCTGGCCCCGTCGGCGGCGACCAGCAGATCGGCGCCAAGATCGCGGAGGGCGGCATCGACACCCTCTTCTTCTTCTGGGATCCGCTCGAGGCACAGCCGCACGACCCCGACGTCAAGGCACTGCTACGCATCGGGGCGGTGTGGAACATCCCGATGGCGTCGAACATGGCCACCGCCGACTTTCTGATCTCGTCGCCGCTGTTTGCGGAGCCGTACGACCGCACCGTCCCTGATCTTGGCGACCGGGACTGGGCCGCGTTGCGCGAGTCACACTGACGAATCGACCCTGAGTCGCCAGTGCGCCGCCGATGCTGTGAGCGCTACCACTAGACAAGCACCGGCGGATCGATCAGCAGGTCGTCCGTCTTGCCCTCGACACCCTTATGGGACCACGCGAGACTTGCTGACGCCTCGCCCACGTAGACCGTGAGCTCGGCCCA
>DGBM01000144.1:6958-10865 GCA_002384765.1 Demequinaceae bacterium UBA4004 | reverse complement strand
ACGTGGTCGCCATCGAATACCGGGAATTCACTCCGGAACTTGCACAGTGCCATGAGGGCCGCCACCACGGGCCGTTCCAGATCGGAAGCGATCTCCTGGCGGGCGTAGTAGTGGCGGTTGATGTCACGACCGATGCCGGTGCGCCCCAGCAACTCCACGTCGTTTCGGCCCGCCAAGGCTCCCACGTAGTACACCTGCGGGATACCGGGCACAAAGAACTGAATGGCGCGCGCCGCGAGATAGGCGCGGTCGTCGGCTCCGAGCGCGTCGTAGAACGTGCAGTTGACTTGGTAGAGGTCAAGATTGGATGCGGCGGCGCCGGTCGCGGCCGCACTGGACCCGCCGGACTTGGCGTGCATGGTCTTGACGAGAGCGTCGATCGCCTCCGGAGGCAGCAGCCCCGGGCTGTCGGGAGCGGATGGGTCCGCGCCCACATCGATGACGCCGATGCCATCGTGAGTGTCAAGGACAGTCACCGCGTTATTTGGCCGGATGGTGAGCCACTCGTGAAGCGGCGCAGCGTCACCGGTGTAAAGGGCGTGGAGCACCAGGGGCGGCAAAGCAAAATCGTAGACCCTGTCCACTGCGTGGCCGATCTCGATCTGGCGACGGTAGTACGAGTGCACCTCCACCAGCACCTCGAGGCCCCTGGCGCGCGCCTTCGCCGTGAAATCGGAGATGAACCCATAGGTGTCATCGGTCATGAATGACGACGTGCCGGGAGTCTTCACGGCGTAACCCACCGCGTCCAGGCGCACGATGGTGGCCCCGGATGCCGAGACCGCATCGAGAATCGTATCGAGGTAACGCAGCGTCACAGGGCTGGCGACATCGATGTCGATCTGCTGGGGCGTGAATGTGGTCCACACCAGCCTGAGCTCGCCGTCCACCCGATAGGGGGTGAAGGGCAATCCCGGCCGAGGTCGGTAGATCTTGGTGAGGTCGGCCTCTGTCGCCCCGTCCGGGAAGACGGTCGACATGGTGAGGAACATCCCGTCGTGAGGCGACGCCGATCCTCGCTCGCACCAATCCTCAAACGCGGCGGAGGAACTTGACACGTGGTTCACGATGATGTCCACCATCAGGTCGCCTTGGGCGCCAAGCGCTCCCAAGTCCTCCCAACTACCCAACCTGGGGTCAACCTGCGTGTGGTCGACGGGGTCAAAACCCGCGTCTGCGCCATCGAATGGCGTGAAGAAGGGCAGCACGTGAACCCCGCCAAACGCGCCGGACCACGGTTCGCTCGCCATCAGCCGAGCCAGGCCAGGCACGTCCCCAGCGAGCCGATCGGCGTATGTGATGAGTTGGACCGCGTTGCGCGTCATGGTGACCACTCCCCTGTTCCCGCCGGCGCTTCGTCGCGACCGGTCGCGTGCGTTCGCACGCCCTCACCTCACTCTAGGACCGTCGGCACCGCAATGCGCCTGCAGAAAAGCCCGCCGACCCGAATCGGCGGGCCCCTCTGGACAATGCGGTACTAGCCGCGGACCTGACCCACCTTGTGCACCAGGACGGAGTTGGTCGTTCCGGGTATGCCCACGGGCGCTCCCGACACGACGACGACGTAGTCACCGTCGACGGCGCGACCGGACCTCTTCAGCATCGTGTCGACGATCCCCACCATCTCGTCGGTGTTCTCGGCCTTCTGAACAATCTCCGTCCTGACGCCCCAGGAAAGCGCCAGACGCTTCTGAGTCTTCGGGTTGGGAGTGAGCGCAATCATCGGCGTCTCGGGACGCAGGCGCGACATGCGCTGTGCAGAGTCACCCGACTGCGTGAAGGTGACGATGTACTTGACATCCAACACCTCCGCGATCTCTTTGGCCGCGTGAGTCACGGCGCCACCACGGGTCTTGGGAATCGATGTGTACGGCGCGATGCGGTGACGGCCCTTCTGTTCCGTGTTCTTGATGATGCGAGCCATCGTCTCCACAGTGATGATCGGGTAGTCGCCCACCGAGGTTTCGCCGGAGAGCATGACGGCGTCGGCGCCATCGAGAATGGCGTTCGCACAGTCGGACGTCTCGGCGCGGGTCGGAACCGGCGAATGCGTCATCGACTCGAGCACCTGCGTCGCCACAATCACGGGCTTGGCCTGCGAGCGGCACAGTTCGATGGCCTGTTTCTGGACGAGCGGGACGTCTTCGAGCGGGAGTTCCACACCCAGGTCGCCGCGCGCCACCATGACTCCGTCGAACGCATCGACAATCTCTTCAAGGTTCTCGACGGCCTGCGGCTTCTCCACCTTGGCGATGACGGGCAACGTGATGCCTTCCTCCGCCATGATCCGGGCCACATCGTCATAGTCGGCCGCGGAACGCACGAAAGACAGAGCGATGAAGTCCGCGCCGAGCCTGAGGCCCCAGCGCAAGTCGTCTTCGTCCTTCTCGGACAGAGCGGGGACCGACACGGCCACGCCGGGAAGGTTGATGCCCTTGTTGTTCGACACGGGACCAGGCACGACCACCCTGGTGACCACGTCGGTGTCGGTCACCGAGGTGACCTCGAGACGCACCTTGCCATCGTCGATCAGCAGCGAGTCTCCCACGTGGCAGTCGCCGGGCAGGCCCTTGAAGGTGGTGCCNNCAGGTCGACGAGCACGGCGACGTTTCGGCCAGCCTCTGCTGCGGCCTGGCGCACGTTCTTGTATACCTGCTCGTGTTCTTCGGTGCTGCCGTGTGAGCGGTTGATGCGGGCGACGTCCATACCCGCATCCACCAGCTTGCGCATGTTCTCCAGCGAGGCCGTCGCCGGGCCGATGGTGCAGACAATCTTGGCGTTTCGCATGTTCTCCAACCTAGGGATCTTCAGGCCCGCAGCGCGAGCGTTCTCGCGGTCACGGGTGCCGGCAACTCGGTGTCACCGGTGAGGTATGTGTCGACAGCGGCCGCTGCGGCCCTGCCTTCGGCGATCGCCCAGACGACGAGTGATTGGCCACGACCAGCATCGCCCGCAACAAAGACGCCGTCAACGGCGGTTGCGAAGTGGTCGTTGCGCGCCACGGTGCCCCGCGGCGTGAAGCCGATGTGCTCGAGTTGGCTCAACGTGTCGCGCTGCGGCCCCGTAAAGCCCATCGAGATGAGCACGAGGTCTGCCGGGATCTCTTCTTCGGTGCCCGGCGCCGGCCCGCGGGTGCCGTCCGGCATGATCTGGGTGCGGGCGAGGCGCAACGTCGTGACATGCTCGTCCTCGTCGGCCAGAAACTCGACGGTCGAAGCGAGGAACTTACGCTCCCCGCCCTCCTCATGCGAACTCGACACGTCGAACAGCACCGGGTGCGTGGGCCACGGCTGCGACCTGGGGTCGCGCTCGTCGGGTGGGCGCACGCCGATGGCGAGCGTCGTGACCGACTTGGCACCCTGGCGAAGCGCGGTGCCGAGGCAGTCCGAGCCGGTGTCTCCGCCGCCGATGATGATCACGTGCTTGTCCTTAGCGGTGATCTGGCGCTCGACGGTGTCGCCCGCAGCCACCTTGTTGCTCTGGGTGAGGTAGGGCATCGCGAAGTGGATGCCCCTATAGCGTCGCCCAGGAACCGGCAGATCACGCGGGACGCTAGACCCAGTGCAGATCAGCACGGCATCGAATCGGGCCCGAAGTTCGTCCCACTTGATGTCTTTGCCAATCTCCATAGACGTCCGGAACCGGGTTCCCTCGGCCTCCATCTGCTCGACGCGGCGGTCGATGTGGATCTTCTCCATTTTGAAGTCGGGCACGCCATATCGCATCAGGCCGCCGATGCGGTCGTCCTTCTCGTAGACCGCCACAGTGTGGCCGGCACGCGTGAGTTGTTGCGCGGCCGCCAAACCCGCTGGTCCGGAGCCCACCACGGCGATCGTCCTGCCCGTCTGACGCGTCGGCTCGAGGGGCTTGACGCTACCCCGTTCGAAGGCCTCGTCGATGATCGAGA
>DGBM01000144.1:0-6864 GCA_002384765.1 Demequinaceae bacterium UBA4004 | reverse complement strand
CGGGATGCCGCAGTCCATGCACCGTCCCGCCTGACGGTTCAGCGCCTCGGGATCTTTGGCGAGTTCGTCTTTGACGTACTTCCAGTCCATGAGCCTCACCGGCACGGGACGGCTCCTGGGGAGCTCCCTTTCACGGTGGTTCAGGAATCCACGGGGGTCAGCCACCGGTCACCTCCAAGAAGTTTTCCCACGCACCCGGCGCCTGGAGGTCCAGCCCCTTGGCGTCGAGTTCCGCGAGTGCCTCACGCACGCGGGCATACTGGGCGGGTAGCACACGAGTGAAACGCTCGCTTGACGCATCCCAGTTCGAGAGTACTTCACGACCGCGCGGCGAGTCCGTTTCCGCCACGTGGGTCTCCAGCAGCGAACGGACGATGACGACGTCCTCCGGGTCGAGCGGGCCGAGTGTCAACTCGCCCGACGCAAGAGCGGCCTTGTTGACTCGTTCCGGACGTAGATCCAGCACGTAGGCCGTGCCGCCAGACATTCCCGCGCCGAAGTTTCGCCCCGTCCGGCCGAGGATCACGGCGGTTCCGCCCGTCATGTACTCGAGCCCGTGGTCGCCCACGCCTTCCACCACAGCGGTCGCGCCGGAGTTGCGCACCAGGAAGCGTTCGCCCACCTGGCCGCGCAACAGGATCTGGCCGCTGGTGGCGCCATACCCGATGACGTTTCCGCCGATCACGTCGAGAGCGTCGTTGAGTGCAGCCGAGGCGTCGGGACGAACGATGACGCGGCCGCCAGACAGCCCCTTTGCCACATAGTCATTGGCGTCACCGAAGAGCCTCAAGGTGATGCCCTTGGGAACGAACGCCCCAAATGATTGGCCAGCAGAACCGGTAAAGTCCACCCAGATGGTGTCGTCCGGGAGGCCTTGCCCCTGGTAGCGACTGGTCACCTCGTACCCGAGCATCGTGCCGACGGTGCGGTTCGTGTTGCGCACGTCGTGGGCGAGTCGCACCGGCGTGCCGTTGTCGAGCGCCGCCTTGGCTTCCTTGATGAGTGTCAGGTCCAGGGCCTTGTCGAGGCCGTGATCCTGAGCGGTCGACTGGTGCAAGTTCGCTCCAGCGGGCGGGACCGCGAGGATGGGCGCAAGATCCAATCCCTGCGCCTTCCAGTGGTCGATCGCCGCGCGGGTGTCCAGCATCTCCACGTGACCCACCGCCTCCTCGATGGACCGGAAACCCAGGCGAGCCAACAGTTCGCGCACTTGCTGGGCGATGAACTCGAAGAACGTCTCGACGAACTCCGGCTTGCCGGTGTACCTGCCACGCAGTTCGGGGTTCTGGGTGGCGACGCCGACCGGGCAGGTGTCTTTGTGACACACGCGCATCATGATGCAGCCGGAGACCACCAGAGGGGCGGTCGCAAAGCCGAACTCCTCGGCGCCGAGCAGCATCGCCATGACCACATCGCGTCCAGTCTTCAACTGGCCGTCGACCTGTACCACGATGCGGTCGCGCAGGTCATTGCGCACGAGCGTCTGCTGGGTGTCGGCCAGGCCGATCTCCCACGGCGCACCCGCGTGCTTGAGAGAGTTGAGCGGGCTCGCACCGGTGCCGCCGTCCGAACCGGAGATGAGCACCACGTCCGACTTGCACTTGGCGACACCTGCGGCGATCGTTCCCACGCCGATCTCCGACACCAGCTTGGTGTGCACGCGCGCCTTGGGGTTGGAGTTCTTCAGGTCGTGGATCAACTGCTTGAGATCCTCGATCGAGTAGATGTCGTGGTGGGGCGGTGGCGAGATGAGGCCCACGCCGGGCGTGGAGTGACGCGTCTCAGCGATCCACGGGTACACCTTCGCTCCGGGAAGCTGCCCGCCCTCGCCCGGCTTTGCTCCCTGCGCCAACTTGATCTGCAGGTCGTCGGCATTCACCAGATACTCGCTGGTCACGCCAAAGCGGCCCGAGGCGACCTGCTTGATGGCGCTGCGACGCGTGGGGTCGTACAACCTCTCCGGAGACTCTCCGCCCTCACCCGTGTTGGACTTTCCGCCCAGCCTGTTCATGGCGACCGCAAGAGTCTCGTGGGCCTCCTGCGAGATCGATCCAAACGACATCGCGCCCGTGGTGAAGCGCTTGACGATGTCGCGCACGTGTTCCACTTCCTCGATGGGAACGGGCTCACGATCCGACGTGAAGTCGAGGAGCCCGCGCAGTGTCATGTGGCGCTTGGACTGGTTGTTGACGCGTTGCGCGTACTCGTTGAACAGCGCGTATTGGCGGGTGCGGGTCGAATGCTGAAGTTTGAACACCGTCTCGGGGTCAAACAGGTGCTCCTCGCCATCGCGGCGCCACTGGTACTCGCCGCCCGAGTTGAGGCGCCGGTGGGCGGGACGCTGGCCCGATGCGGGATAGGCATCGGCGTGACGTTCGGCGACTTCTCGCGCGATCACGTCAAGGCCGACGCCGTCGATCTGGCTCGGCGTGCCGGCGAAGTGCAGGTTGACCAACTCTCGAGACAGGCCGATCGCCTCGAATACCTGAGCCCCGCGGTACGAGGCGATCGTCGAAATCCCCATCTTCGACATGATCTTCAGGACGCCCTTGCCGAGCGCCTTGATGAGGTTCTTGACGGCCTGTTCCGCCGTGATGTCGGTGATGTAGCCGCGCCTGACCAGATCCTCGACCGTCTCCATCGCGAGATATGGGTTGACGGCGCCCACGCCGTAGCCGACGAGCAGCGCGACGTGGTGCACCTCGCGCACGTCTCCGGCCTCCACCACCAGCGACAGCTGCGTCCGGTTGTGGCGTCGCACCAAGTGGTGATGCACCGCGGCGGTCAACAGCAGCGAGGGAATCGGCGCATGGTCGGCGTCGGAATCGCGGTCAGACAGAATCAAGAAGCTGACGCCGTCCTCCAACGCACGGTCGACCTCGACGAAGATCTCCTCCAGGCGGGCCTCAAGCCCGGCACCGCCGGCGTGCACGTTGTAGAGCCCCTGAATGCGGCGCGACGAGAACACGCCACGCAAGCTGGGGTCCGCATCGATGTGAATGATCTTGGCGAGTTCGTCGTTGTCGATCACGGGAAAGTCGAGGATGACCTTGCGGGCGTGCTCCGGGGTCGCGGCGAGCAGGTTGGGCTCGGGCCCGATGGCGCCCCCGATGGCGGTCACGATTTCTTCCCGGATCGCATCGAGCGGCGGGTTGGTGACTTGCGCGAAGATCTGCGTGAAGTAGTCGAAGAGCAGCTTGGGTCGGTTCGAGAGCACCGCGATGGGGGTGTCGGAGCCCATGGCGCCAATCGGCTCCACCGCGGTCCTCGCCATCGGCTCAAGCAGGATCTTGAGCTCCTCTTCGGTGTAGCCAAACGTGCGCTGTCGGCGCACGACCGAGGCGCGCGAGTGCGTCACGTGCTCCCTGTCGGGCAACTCGGCCAGTCTCACGGCATTGTCGCTGACCCATTGAGCGTAGGGGTGCTCGGCCGCTAGCGCGGACTTCACCTCATCGTCCTCGACGATGCGACCCGCGGCCGTGTCGACCAGGAGCATGCGGCCGGGCTGCAGGCGGCCCTTGCGGACCACGGTGGCGGGGTCGATGTCCAGCAGGCCCGCCTCGGATCCGCACACCACGAGGCCGTCGTCCGTCACCCAGAACCGCCCCGGTCGCAGGCCGTTGCGATCCAGCGTGGCACCGATGAGCGTGCCGTCCGTGAAATGCAACGCCGCGGGGCCGTCCCAAGGCTCGATCAGCGCCGAGTGGTACTCGTAGAACGCGCGGCGCGACTCATCCATCTCGTCGTTGTTTTGCCATGCCTCCGGCATCATCATCAGCACGGCATGCGGCAACGGGCGTCCCGCCAAGTGCAGCAACTCCAGCACCTCGTCAAACGATGCGGTGTCCGACGCCGAGGGCGTGCAGACGGGCATGAGGTCCTTCAGCTCTCCGAGCAGCTCAGAGTGCAGGCGTCCTTCCCGTGCCGCGATCCAGTTGCGGTTTCCGCGCACCGTGTTGATCTCGCCGTTGTGCGCGATGAGGCGTAACGGCTGGGCCAACGGCCACGACGGGAAGGTATTGGTGGAGAAGCGCGAATGGACCAGAGCCAGTTCCGACGCGAACAGCGAATCGAGCAGATCAGGGAACACCTGCTCGAGCTGGTACGTGGTGAGCATGCCCTTGTACGTCAGCGTGCGTGCCGACAGCGACGCAAAGAACGGTCCGCCATTGTTCTCCGCGCGCTTCCGTACTCGGTACAGCCGGCGATCCAGATCGATGTCGCTCAGCTGATCCGCCACCACAAACACCTGGCGAAACGTGGGTGCGGCCGCACGGGCGGACGGGCCAAGCGAATCGAGCACGGCCGGCACATCACGCCAGCCCAGCACCACGGCATGCTCAGCGGCTGCCGCGTTCTCGAATGCCGCAGTCTCCGCGGCCTCCTTGCCGGGCGTCAGGAACGCAATGCCCACGCCGTACGACCCCATGTCGGGAAGATCGAAGTCCGTTCTCGCCTGCAGGAACTCGTGAGGAATCTGCGTCAGCATGCCCGCGCCGTCGCCGGTTTCCGTCTCGGCGCCCACGGCGCCGCGGTGTTCCAGGTTCTTCAGCGCGGTGAGGCCAAGATCGACGATGTCGTGCCCCGCGTGACCACGCAACGTCGCCACAAAGGCGACTCCACATGCGTCGTGCTCGTAGGCCGGGTCGTACAGTCCCGACGTGGGCTCGTCACCACCATGCGTGGCCATCACACCGTCCTTTGCCGTCCCGGCTCAAGGCCGTGAACTTCTTTGTATCGGGGCGCCATCGACCCGGTGTACACACGAATAGTCAGACTACCGCGTCCTCCTGGGCCCGCCAGAACCGTCAGTCCGTAGCGGCGACATCCCGTTGGCCAGCCGCAAGTTGGTCTCGCGGCAACCGCGGCCGCGCCGCTTGGCGCCTGCCCCACATCACAAACATGCCGATGCCGAGCAGCAGCACGCCGATCGACACCCATACATTGATGCGCAGTCCCAACACGTGCACAGCGGTATCGATCCGCACCATCTCGATCCACAGGCGGCCGGACACGTACACGATCACGTAGAGCCAGAAGACCCTGCCACCACGCAAGTCGAGCCGTCGATCGAGATAGACGATCAACGCCGCGCCTGCGAGATTCCACAGCAGTTCGTAAAGGAACGTCGGGTGGAAGCTGGCGAACTGCTCAAACCCATCGGGGCGAAATGCGGGATCGATCCGCACCGCCCACGGCAGGTCGGTCGGCCCACCGAACAACTCTTGGTTGAAGTAGTTGCCCATGCGGCCGATAGCTTGTGCGATGAGGATACCGGGCGCGGCGGCATCCATGAACGCCGTGAACGTCACACCGTGGCGACGCGCGCCGATGTAGGCGCCAAGCGATCCCAGGGCGACCGCTCCCCAGATGCCGAGCCCGCCCTCCCATATCTTGAACGCGTTCATCGGCTGGCCGCCAGCGCCAAAGTACGGCCCGGGCGTCGTGATGACGTGGTAGAGCCTGCCGCCGATGATGCCGAAGGGGATCGCCCAGAAGGCGACGTCAGCGACGACCTCGGACTTGCCGCCACGCTCAACCCATCGTTTCGTGGTGAGCCACAGGGCAACGAAGATGCCCGCCAGGATCCACAGCGAGTACGCACGCACCGTCAGCGGGCCCACCTGGTAGGCCGCCCACTCAACCGGCGGGCTGGGAAACGACACGTGAATCACGCCTCACCCCTTACTCCGCGAGCGAGCTCCGCGGTCTTGGTTCGCAGCGCATCGAGCGCGGCCTCTTCACCGTCATGTTCCACCAGGCACCGCACCAACGCTGAGCCGACGATCACGCCATCGGCAAAGCGCGCCACGTCTGCGGCCTGCGCCCCGGTCGACACTCCGAGGCCAACGCACACCCGCGGCGCGCCAGCCGCGCGCGTCGCCGCCACGAGCTTCTCGGCCCCCGCGCCCACCGTGGCCCGCTCCCCCGTCACACCCATGAGCGAAGCGGCATACACAAATCCCGTCGTCTCGGCGACCGTCATGTGCAGCCGCTCATGCGTCGAGCTGGGTGCCACCAGGAAGATCGTGTCCAGGCCGCGATCCCGCGCCGCCGCGAGCCACAAGCCTGCCGCGTCGGGCGTCAGGTCCGGCGTAATCGCGCCGGATCCGCCAGCCGCGACAAGGTCATCGGCGAAGCGTTCCAGGCCGTACTGCAGCATCGGGTTGTAGTAGGACATGACGACGGCGGGCGCCCCCGCGTCGGTCACTGCCTCGACTGCGGTGAAAGCGTCGGCAACGTGTGTGCCGCCCGCGAGCGCGCGTTCCGCGGCCCGTTGAATCGTGGGGCCATCCATCACTGGATCGGAATAGGGAAGGCCAACCTCGACAATGTCGACTCCGGCCTCCACCATCGCGACCATGGCCCGCACGGAGCGCTCCACGGAGGGAAAGCCCACGGGCAGGTAGCCGATGAGCGCCGAGCGGCCCTCGGCGCGAATGGCATCGAGCCGGTCGGTCAGCGAGCTCACTGCTGGGGCTCCTCGTCAAGCAAGTCGAAGTAGTGGGCGGCCGTCTCCACGTCCTTGTCTCCGCGGCCGGAGAGATTCACCAGCAAGGTGGCTTCGGGACCCAATTCGCGGCCGAGTCTCATGGCGCCAGCGAGCGCGTGAGCCGATTCGATCGCGGGAAGGATGCCCTCCGTGCGAGACAGCAAACGGAACGCCTCCATGGCCTCGGCATCGGTCACCGGCCAATACTCGGCACGACCCAAGTCCGCGAGCCACGCGTGTTGCGGACCCACTCCGGGATAGTCGAGTCCGGCCGAGATCGAGTGTGATGGCTGCGTCTGCCCATCGGCGTCCTGCAAGACGTAGGACATCGCCCCGTGCAACACGCCCGGCCGTCCGCCCGTGATGGACGA
>DGBM01000297.1 GCA_002384765.1 Demequinaceae bacterium UBA4004 | reverse complement strand
GTCGGCAGCTCGAGCGACTTCTCCATATTCGACACGATCGTGCGGCTGGCACCGCGGATCTGCTCAAGCTCTGCGCCGTCGGCAACCGGAGTGGCAGGCTTCTTCGCGGCCGGCTGCGTGGCCGTCGGTTTCTGCGCCGGAGCGGAGGCGGCCGCGCCGTCCTGGGTCTTGTTCGAGACAGGCTTCGGTACGTCGGAGACACCCGGCTTGGCTTGCGGTGTGGGGGCGCCAGCGGGTTGCCGTGCCGGAGTCGTTGTCGTGGCCGCGGAGCCGTTCGTCGACGGAGCATCAGCCGTGCTGGGCTTGTAGTCCGCAAAGAACTCGTGCCACGCCGGGTCTACCTTCTCAGGCGACTCCAGAAAACGCTGGTACATCTCTGCGATGACCCAGTCATTGGTTCCGAAGTCTGACTTCGAGGTCGCGTGGGGAGGAAGTGATTCCTGCTGTGTCGACACGATGCGAGATCGCCTTTTCCTTCGTCGATGAGAGCGGCTGCGGCGCCCTAGAGCGCAATAGATAGATCAGAGGCTACGCCCAGTGTATTGGTCGCTGTGAAGGACACGCATGCACCTGGATTTAAACCCTCCGTTACCTCCGAGTACGTGCGGCTTGGCACCTGTCGGGCTACTGGTCAGGACACCTCGCGGCGGGTCGAGAATACGTATGCCAGACCGGCGAGAACCAGCGCGTAAACCGCCAGCACAAGGCCGCCGGCAACCGGGGAGAGGTAGTCGGTGCTCTGCCCAGGCAGCTCGGTATAGGTGTACATAGCGGCAGCCGCGCCTCCGGGCAGGTACGGATAGACCGAGTCCTGGGTCGCCGGCACGGCAGAGAGGATGGGTTCGATGACGAACATGAAGGCGAGCAGGCCGGTGATCGCGCCGATCTGATTCGGGATCAGGGCGCCGACAGAGACTCCGATGATGCCGAAGAGCGCGGCCGCGATGGCCGCTCCTATCAGCACGTTGGCGTTGTCGCCGCCGAGGGTGAAGCTGCCACCGGCAGCGTTCACCCAAATCGCGGTCACCACGACGGTAAAGATCGCGGCAACTGCGGCATAAAGGACGCCGAGCAGTAGATAGGTGATGAGCTTGGCGCCGATCACTTTCCAGCGGTGAGGCGTGGCCAGGAAGGTAGGCGCGATGGTCTTGTGCCGGTATTCGGTCGTCATGGCCAGTACGCCGAGGATCGCGATGAAGATCGTCGCGGTCGATGGCGCCGACAGCACAAGCGTCTGGATCTGTGGCGAGTCGATCGTGGGAAACACCGGCGTCCCGGTGCGCTGATCGACCGTCCCTGCGGCCGCCAGGAAAATGACGACCTGCAAGAGTGCGAAACCGACGCAACCGATGAGCAGCCAGATCCAGGTGCGGGTGGAGAAGAACTTGCGGAACTCGGACTTGATCAGGTTCACTGCGGGGCTCCCGGGGTTGCTGACAGCTCGTCCGTCTCGTACTCGCCGAGACCGCCGGTGAGCTGGAAGTACAGGTACTCGAGATCCTTCTTGTCGTCCGTAAGCTCGTGCAGCATCGTGCCGGTCCGGTAAGCGATCTCGCCGAGGGCAGCGGTGGGCGGCCCGGTGACCCGCAGAAAATCACCCTCGGCCTCGACGGCTCCCGGAAACGCGCGTTCGAACGCTTCGCGTAGCTTGCCGAGCTCGGGGGAGCGCACGATTGTGGTGGGCTGCAGAGATCCGGCAAGCTCGGCGACCGTGCCCTCGCGCACCAGCTCGCCGCGGGCGATGATGACGACCCTGTCGACGGTCTGCTCGACCTCCTGCAAGATGTGGCTGGAGATCAGGATGGTGCGTCCCTCGGAGGCGAGGTGGCGCAGGAACCGACGCAGCCAGGCGATGCCCTCGGGGTCCAGGCCATTCGCGGGTTCGTCCAGCAACAAGATTCGCGGGTCGCCCAGAAGCGCCGTCGCCAGGCCGAGGCGCTGGCGCATCCCGAGCGAATAACCGCCCGCGCGCCGCTTAGCGGCCTTGTCCAGACCGACCATGTGCAGGACCTCGTCGGCGCGCTTGTCCGGAATCCCTGCAGCGGCGCAGTAGACCCGTAGGTGATTGCGTGCAGTACGTCCCGGGTGAAAGCTGGGGTCGAGNNCCGAGGAAACCTGTGATTGAGCCGGGTTCAACCGTGAAGCTCAGGTCGTTAACCGCGGCGTTTCCGCCGTAGACCTTGGTAAGGCCGGAAGCGACGATCCGACCGGATTGGGAAGTGGGCTGGGACTCATCGGGTGTGACAGTCACGCCCCTCACACTACCTATCCGCGCGGTTTGGCGACGACGCGGACGGGTAGCGTGTCGAAGGCTGACGCGCGGAGGACGGACACCATGATCGACTGGCTTCGATACGCGATCATCGTGGTCGCGGTGATCCTCGCGATAGTCGCGTACGTCGACTTCCGAGCCGCGCTACCGCCGCGTCGGCCCGCCATTGCGCTCCTGATTCTCGGCGGGCTGTTGGTGCTCGCGCAGGCCGTCGTCGCCGGAGTACAGATGAGCCGCGGTCATCAGATGACTGAGACGGCCACGTTTATCGGCTACACGGCGACGAATGTGCTGCTGCTGCCCGCGGCGGCGTACGTCGCGCGCGTGGAGCGCTCCAGGTGGAGCACGATCGCCCTGTTGATCGCGGCGCTGACGGTCGCCGTCCTCCAGGTCAGGATGTATCAGCTGTGGACACGGTAACGGTGAGGCGAGCGACCGGGCCGGGCCGGATCCTGGTCTTGGTGTACGGAATCTTCGCGGTCGCCGCGGGGGCGCGGGCGGGTGTGCAGATCGCCACCAGGTTTGAGGAAGCGCCCGTCGCTTACCTGCTCTCGGCGCTCGCGGCGCTGGTCTATCTCATCAATGCGGTGTTCTTGAGTCGTGAGTCGGCGTCGTCGTGGATCGCTGCTCGGGCGATGTGCATTTTGGAGCTCGTCGGCGTGATCGGGGTGGGGACCGCGAGCCTGGTCGCGCCAGATGCCTTCCCGGATGCGACCGTGTGGTCGCAGTTCGGGCTCGGCTACGGAATGGTGCCGCTGGCGCTACCGATCCTCGGACTGCTCTGGCTGAACCGGACCCGGCCCGCAGAGGCCTAGCCCACAGCGCCGAGGCCCGCGACAGCCGTGGGCGCGCCAGCCAAAGGAGCGAACGATGAACGAGCGACCGGCGGTTAGCTTGCGCGGTGTCGCCGTTCCCGGACTGGACGGCTCGATCTCATTCGATTTGGCGGCCGGTGAGTGCGTGGTATTGCTCGATGGGAACGCCGAGCGACGTACTGCGCTTTTACAAATCATCGCTGGCGGCCTGTCGCCGAGGACAGGGACCGTGCGCGCAGGGACCGCGGCGGCCATCTGGCACAACGACGGAATGCCGGAAGACGAACCGGTCATCAGCACTGTGCGCTCATTGCTCGAACACGTTGGGTCCACTGCCGATCCGCACCGGCTGCTGGAAGAACTCGGCCTTGCGCATCGCGCGGAGCACGAGCCATGGGCGATGTCGCTGGGCGAGCGACGCCGAATCGCAATCGCGACGGCGTTCGCCTCGCCCGTGCCAGTGGTGGTCCTTGACGAACCCGAGCGCGGGCTGGACGCAGCGGCACTGCGCTGGGTCGCTGGTCGCGTTCAAAGCGCTCTGAAACTCGGCCAGGTCGTGCTCATCGCGACTCATGACGCCGCGCTTGCGGATGCGTGTGGCGACTTCATCATCGATGACCTGGCCGAACTGGCGCAGTGATCCACAACCGGCACAGTGATCAAAAACGGGCCGAGCGCGAAAGCTCGGCCGGCTGAAAAAATGTGCCCCCGGCAGGATTCGAACCTGCGCCACCGCCTCCGGAGGGCGGTGCTCTATCCCCTGAGCTACGGGGGCGACACAACCTGTCCAT
>DGBM01000064.1 GCA_002384765.1 Demequinaceae bacterium UBA4004 | reverse complement strand
TCGGCACCATCGTGGCGATCATGCGGCTCTCACCCGTGGGGGTGTTCCAGCGGACCGGTGCGTTCTACGTCAACACCGTGCGCAACACCCCGCTGACCCTGATCATCATCGCCGCGAACATCGTCATGGCGGTCAACCTCGGGTTCAACTTCAGCGACGAGTTCGCCCGGAACAATCTCATCTGGGCGGTGATCGCCCTGTCGGTGTACCACGCTGCCTTCGTCTGCGAGGCCATCCGATCGGGCGTCAACACGGTTCCCGTGGGGCAGGCGGAGGCGGCCCGGTCGATCGGGCTGACGTTCACGCAGAGCCTGCGTGAAGTCGTTCTGCCGCAAGGTTTTCGGGGAGCAATCACCCCTCTTGGCAACACTCTCATCGCTTTGACCAAGAACACCACGGTGGCGACCGCCATCGGCGTGGCGGAGGTCAGCGGCCTGATGAAGGAGATGCTCGAGCTGCGATCCGACCTGATCCTGCCGATCTTCCTCATCGTCGCCATCGGGTTCGTCATCCTCACCCTGCCGATGGGCATGCTCACCACCTACCTCTCCAACCGGCTGGTCGTGAAGCGATGAGCACCGCTGTTCTGTTCGATGCCCCCGGTCCCAAGGCCCGGGCCCGCCACCGTGTGCTCAGCCTCGTCGGCCTGCTGCTGATCCTGTCGTTCGTCGGCTTCGCGTTGTGGAAGCTGGGCGAGAAGGGCAACCTGGAAGCGGACAAGTGGACGCCGTTCCTCACCGCGGAGATCTGGGTCGAGTACCTCATCCCGGGCCTGCTCACCACCCTGAAGGCCGCGGTGATCTCCGTGGCCCTCGCCGGGATCTTCGGCGTGGCCTTCGGCATGGGCCGCCTCTCGCACAACGCTGCCGTGCGGTGGCTGAGCACCATCGTGGTCGAGTTCTTCCGCTCGGTCCCCGTGCTGGTCATGATGATCGCCTCGTTCTACTACTACTCGGCCAACAACATCTTCGACAGCGACATCAATCCGCTCGCTGCCGTCATCACCGGGCTGACGCTCTACAACGGATCCGTCGTCGCCGAGCTGATCCGGTCCGGGGTGGGCAGCCTTCCCAAGGGCCAGTCGGAGGCGGGGCTGTCCATCGGCCTGACGCCTGGCCAGACGCTCCGGTCGATCCTCCTGCCGCAGGCGATCACGGCCATGCTTCCATCGCTGGTGAGCCAGCTCGTCGTCGTCCTCAAGGACACCGCCCTCGGCGCGATCATCACCTACGACGAGCTGCTCAACAAGTTCGGGCAGATCGGCTCCTACAAGGGCAACCCGGTGCCGGCGATGATCGTCATCGCGATCATCTTCATCGTCATCAACTACGGCCTCACCCGCCTCGCCGCCTACGTCGAGCGCCGCCTGCGCGAGCGCGGGCGCGTCACGATCACGCGCGGTGCCGCCGGACCCGGTGCGGTGGCCGAGGTGGACACGGCCATCCTCGACGCGCAGCTGCACGAGGCCGACGAGCGCGCCCTGCGGGACCGCTGACCGGGCCCCTCAGCCGGAGCGACCGTTCGCGCCGAACCTCACCACCGCCGCGCTGCAGCGCGGATCGCGATCCGGGTGGATCGGCTGGCTGCCGGCAACCCCGGCGATGTGAAGCCTGTCGGGACGGCATCTCCGAGATGCCGATCAAGTACGGCCCCGGCTACCGGGTCTACTTCCAGCGACACGGCGACATCGTCGTCATCCTGCTCTGCGGCACGATCAGCAGGAACCTCGGATAGGGCGCCGGGTGTCGCTTCCGGTCAAGGGACCCCGACGTCGCATTCGAGTTCACCCCAAGACAGCAAGGAACTGTCCGAGACAACCGGTGACAACCACTGGTAACCAGCACTCGCAGTTCCTCCATCGCTGTCTCACGTTCCGACCCCAGCAGGATGGGCTTGCGGGCTCGGCGTGAACGAGCGCTGGGGAGTCAGATTCCCCAGGAGGTGACAGCGGTTGGGTTCAACCGGATCGCGCCGATGACCTCGTCATAGGTCGCGTCTCCACGGACTATTAGCGCCCACGGCTTCCAGCCCTCCGTCTCATCGACGCCGTCGATGACGACGGCTGCCTTGGGCTTGTCCGCGAGGTGCTTGACGCGTTGTGTGGCGCCGACGTCGCGGCCAGTCAGGAGGAGGTGGCCATTCTCAGCGTCGAACTTCCAGCCGGTTGGGACTACGTGCGGCATTCCCGTTCGGTCGACGGTCGCGATCCGGGCGAGCCCGCGCGGCGCAGCGAGGAACTCGCGCTCGACCTCGGTGAACGCCTGGCGGGTCATGACGAATGCCTTTCCTTCGGAGAGTTGTGGCGGACGGCGTACCACCAGGCAGCGCCAGTCACCACGTGCATGACCGCGAGGGCCAGGCGCGCGCCCGTGTCGGCCTCGGCCATCAACGGGGTCGCGATCGTGACGATGCCGAGCCCGAGTCCCGTCCACGCCAGCGCAGACCAGGCTCGAGCGCGCCCTGACAACGCGCGCAGCAGCAGCGTCCCCAACAGCAAGGGGACCGCGATGCTGACCAGGACGAAGGCCGCAGTGACGTCAGTGCCACGGCCGGCCCCTGTCGGCGTGATCTGGAAGTCGGTTCCAGCCAGCCTGGCCGCCGCGTAGAGCGCAAGGCTGCCGGTTGCTGCGAGGAGGGCGGCGTGCCCTCCGGCCCGCCAGGCAGCGCGGCCCGCGCCGGGCATTGTCGTCTTGGTGTCGGTGACAGCGCGTGTGGTGAGCAAGCTAGTTCCCTTCACTAGATCAATGATTGATGTGCTCATCGAATCAAGGATCCATGACGCAGTCAAGGGTCGAGGTCATGAAGTAGCCTGTTGGTCGTGACGACCAAGAGCTTGCAACTGGATGAGGCCCACCAATTGACTCGTCTGCTCTTCCAGGTCGTCGACCGGGCGCAGGAGGACTTCCGGGCGGTTGTCGCCGAGGAGGCGCTGACCCCAGCGCTGGCGCGGATGGTGTTGATGCTCGAACAGCCGCAGCCGATGCGGGAACTGGCGGATCACCTCCGTTGCGACGCCTCGAACATCACCGGACTCACCGACCGCCTCGCGGCGCGCGACTTCGTCGAGCGGGTTCCCGGTGAGGATCGGCGGATCAAGCTGGTAACGCTGACCGACCAGGGACGCCTGTTGCGATCCAGGCTGGTCGCAAGAGTGGCGGAAGGCTCGACCGTGATGCGCCGGCTCAGTGACGACCAGCGTGCGGCCCTGCGGCCCCTGCTCGAAGCAATGCTCATCAACGACTGACGGAGGGCCCGAGACCTCAAGCGTCGCCGCGCCCACATAACTGCCACGACCGTTCTCCGTCCACGCGGGAGGCATGCCGGCGCGCTGGGATGTCTCAAAAGCGGATCCTCAATCGGTCTGTACGTCAGGTCAGCGACGTGATCCTGTGGTTGCGCAGAACGCCAGGCCTGCTTGGCGCCGAGCCGTTCGATTGCCCGTCGGGACTGGTCGTTGAGCCAGTGAGTGCGGAACTCGACCGCAATGCAGTCCAACTGCTCGAACGGGTAAGCGGAACCGACGGGACCTCTGAACGATGCATAGCCGATGCAGCTTTTGAACCGAAAGGCCCGTGACCTGCGTTTCCGCAGGTCACGGGCCTTCTTTCGATGCGCTCCCCCGGTTGGACTCGAACCAACAACCTGCCGGTTAACAGCCGGCTGCTCTGCCAGTTGAGCTACAGGGGACTGCTGCCGGGCAACCATAGCAAAGGAGTTCGCCCGGGACTAAATCGGCTCTCGACAACCCGAGCCCTGCTCCGGAGCACCTCAGAGACCGACTTCGGAGCGCATTCGCTGGAGTCGTCTGGCGGCTTCGGCGGCCACGGCCGGGTCACCCAGATCGACCCCCTTGCCCGGGATGACCTGCTCCAGAAGCCCGCCGGTCGCAAAGTCCTGGCGGATGACGACGCGCACGGTCCGCCGGTTGTCGGCGCGGAACTCGTCGCTCAGGACGACACTCGCCTGGATGCGCTCCCGCAGGGCCTGCTGCAGCAGTGAGGACTCGCGCACGAGCCACTGGGCCGGGCGACGGTGGTCGACCCACATGACGGTGAGCAGGCCCGAGTCACCCTGCCATGTGCCCGACTCAGCCTCGTGCCAAGGCCGCTGCCAGAGCAGGGCACCGTCGGACCCGACCGAGGCCAGCCGGTGCGTCGACGCGACGACGTAGCCTCCGGTCTGCTCGTCCTGCGCCCAGGCGATGATCCGGTCGCCCGAGGCCAAGGGCACCGCTCGACGGATCTCGCGGGGGAGCTCCGCTTGGCGACGGCGGTCGAAGATGCCCATCAGGCCATCCCTTCCTTGATCGTGGCCAGCTCCCGCTGCAGCTCCTGCAGCTTCACCGCCAGGGACCGGGAACGGTGCGGATCGGGTGCTGCCGCGTGGTCAAGGCGGCGCATCTCGCTCATGGCGTCCGCCACCCGCCGCGTCAGCTCGACAGTACGGACCCGGTTGAAGAGCTCC